>JAYSTZ010000001.1:0-5012 GCA_043719365.1 Verrucomicrobiaceae bacterium
TCGGGCATAGCGGTGAAATTCGCCGTTTATGTCCGTCTTTTTTTGCCCGCGAATCCGCTCAGTCGCTTGTTCCAGTCAGACAGGGACTGGCTCTAGATGATGCCGCACTATTTCCAGGAAACGAGATCCGGATGATATTCACTCACTACGCTCCCAATCTCCCGAGTGCTGCTGTCAAAACGACTTTTCATCCGCCAGATCTCGGACGCGTGAACGCGAAGAAATGGACCGAGGTTTTCGACACGCAGCACGTTTCGATTCGGGATTCTTGGCGAGAAATGCTCCGTTCCAAACCGAGCGTGATCGAACATCTTCTGCGGGAATACGGTGAGGACTCATTAAAGTTGGACGAGCTTTTGCCGACACTCAGATTGAGACAAATCAAGATATCCAGCGATGGTTCGTTCGAGCTCGGATTTGAGCCATTCGAGCCGTTTCTGTCATTGGACATGAGAGTTGAATTTGGGGCGGACCGGAGCGTTATCGGAGCAGCGTTCGGCGGATAGTCGCCGGCCTACTGGACAGGTTTCACGGCGTAGCGGCGCTCGTTGTAGAGTTCAGCCGCCGTTTGAAAAAGTGATGTCGTGTCTGCCGCAGCTTCGGGCGTGGAAGCATCGAGCTCCTGCCGCGTCACGGTCTTACGGTCGATTCGCTTGAATCGCTCGACCACCTTGCCGAGGCTCAGTGCGATCATCTCATCGCCGCGAAACTGCGCGATGCTGCGGTTATGATTCATCAGCGCGAATCGCGAGGCCGCAGGCGCGAGTAAATCGCGACCGTAGAAAACGGTGTCATACGGACGCCCGATCAAGCCGAGCAAGGTCGGCGCAACGTCGAGCTGGCAGCCGAGCGTGTCGATTCGCGCAGGCGCTTTCACGGCAGCCGGGCCAAGGACGAGACACGGCACTTCGTAGGACAGCATCGGCACCGTCTGGCTGCCGTAAACCCTAGCACCGTGATCTGCGACGACGACAAAGATGGTGTTTTCCCAGTATGGTTCCGAGCGGACTTTTTCGAAGAATCTCCCAATCGCATAATCGGAATAACTCGCTCCCGCTTTGTGACCGCGCAGCTTTTCGCTGATCGTGCCCGGTGGAAAAACGAACGGCTGATGGTTTGAAACGCTCATGGTCGCGATGAAGAACGGCTTCCCTGTGCCGTGCGCGGTGCGGGCTTCGGTGAGGACGCGATTGTAGAGGTCCTCGTCGCAATGGCCCCACACCGTCGAAAATGTCGGGTCTTTGAAGTCGCTTCCTTCGATGAAGCGCTCGAAGCCGTTCTTCGTCATGAATGGCTTCATGTTGTCGAACAATCCCCGCCCGCCGTACATAAACGTCGTCGAGTATCCATCACGCGCTAAAACGGTCGCGATCGTATCGCAGCCCTCACTTTTCGTCCGTGCAAGAATCGCGTCGCCGGGAAGCGGAGGAATGGACGCGAAGATCGCCTCCAGACCGCGAACGGTGCGGTTTCCATCGGCAAAAAGATTTGTAAATAGCATCCCCTCTTTCGCCGCAAGGGAGTCGAGCGCGGGAGTCAGCGAGTTCTTCGGCGGCTTGCCGTCTTTGAGATTCAAGCATCCCCAAAACTCCGAGCCAAAGCTCTCCTGCACAAGCACGACGAGATTGGTGCGTGGCTTATCCGTGGAACCGGGGATGCGGCGCTGGAGCGAAAACGGATCGCTGGTCCAGACTGCGCCCTCGGAGTCAAGAAGCTTCCTCGCCCGTGCATACGCCTCTTCGCGGGGAAGCGTCGGGTAAAAATGAGCATAGTCCAACTCGCGGGTCCACGCGGCGATTGCGCCGCTCGCCAAGCCGTTTGAGCTTAGCTCGTTCATCACGCGTTCGCTGCTCGACTGGAACTCGATTCTCCCGCAAATCGCAAACAAAACACCCGCCGCGCCCAGCCATGCGACCAGGCCCTTCGCGCGCCGTGCGAACGGCATCTCCGCCGCCGGACGCACCATGCGCCACAGAATCCACGAGATGGAGGCCGAGCCGACCACGCAAATCGCGACGACCGTTTTCCACGGATACATCTCCCGGATGTTCCCGCTCACCTCGGTCCAGTAATGCAGGTAATCAATTGCGACCGTGTTGTAGCGCGAGGCATACTCCGCAAAGAAAAAGAACTCCCCGAGAAAAAGAAAGAGCGCCGCACCCCAAAACAACGCAGTCGCTGCGATGAAAAGATTCCGCTGCCAGCGGCCCTGCACCTTTCCGCAAAGCGTGAGCCATAGCGCAGCAGGAATGAATATGATCGAGGCAACAGTAAGGTCCAGCAGCAACCCGACGCCAAAAACACGGACCCAACTCAGCGCATCCGTAGCCGCGCCAGTGCCGATGGGCCGGAACTTCCAGACAAGCACCAGTCGAAGTAAAAATGACAGCGCGACAAAAATAGCTGCCTGCGCGAGCAGGAATGGCATTCGCGATTTTCCGGCGCTGACAGCCGGTGCTGATTCACTCGTGTTGGACATAGAGCCGACGATTTTAGCACCGCCCATGTAAACGGGGAGTGGTAAATTCCTTACTTCGAAGTTATCGCACCCCACAAGTGACTGATTCGGACATTTGCTTTTCCAAACCGGCATGTACGTTGCATGCACCATGAAGACATCCCGCCGTGCATTTCTCACTACGTCCATCACCGCTGCTGCAGCGCTCGGTGCCCGAATTTCCGCTGCCGATGAGGCCACTGGATTGAAAGGTCGCATCCATCATTCGGTCTGTAAATGGTGCTACCCCAAAGTACCGCTCGAAGATCTCTGCGCGGCGGGCAAGGCAATGGGCATCACGAGTATCGATCTGGTCGAACCGTCAGATTTTCCGACCTTGAAAAAGCACGGACTCACGTCGGCGATGACTTCATTCCCTACGATTGCCGGACCGAAGGGCGAGAAAATCGGGAGCATCCCGTTCGGCTTCAACCGGCCTGAGCATCACGAGCTACTCATCAAGGCTTATGAGCCCTTCATCGCGGCAGTCGCGGATGCGGGCTTCACGAATCTCATTTGCTTTTCTGGCAACCGAAACGGAATGGACGACGAGACGGGACTCAAAAACTGCGCAGAGGGGCTCAAGAAGCTTTTGCCACTAGCCGAGAAACGCGGCGTGACACTGGTAATGGAACTTTTGAACAGCCGCGTGAACCACCCCGACTATATGTGTGATCGCAGCGATTGGGGCATCGCACTTTGCAAGGCAATTGGCTCCGAGCGTTTCAAACTGCTATTCGACATTTACCACATGCAGATCATGGACGGAGATGTGATCTCGCGCATCCGGGCTGGGAAGGATTATTTCGCGCACTACCACACAGGCGGCGTTCCCGGACGCAATGAAATCGATGACACGCAGGAGCTGAATTATCCTGCAATCATGCGGGCGATTGCGGAAACGGGTTACAAAGGATTCGTCGCGCAGGAGTTCATCCCTAAACGCGAGCCCTTGGTTTCGCTCAAGCAGGCCGTCGGCATCTGCGACATTTAATCTCCGCTGAATCCGCACGAACTAAAGTCCGCGCTCATAGCCGAGGCCATGGCTCTCGGCTTTGGCGAATGCAGGATCGCGCCAGCGGGAGAGCCGCCGCACGCAGAGGCGTTTCGCGAATGGCTCGCTGCGGGAAATCACGGCGAGATGGCGTGGATGGCTCGAAATGCGGATCGCAGGACCAACCCCGAGCTTGTTTTGCCGGGGGTAAAATCTGTGATCGTTCTCGCAATGAATTACTGGCAGCCGGGCTCGGAGACTTCCGGTATCGCGCGGTACGCGTGGGGCGACGACTACCATGATATCATGGAGCCGAAGCTCTGGCAGCTCGATGCATGGCTGCAAACACACGGCGGCAGACAGCGGCAATATGTGGACACCGGACCTGTGCTGGAGAGGGATTTCGCGGCGCTCTCCGGGTTGGGCTGGCATGGCAAAAGCACCATGCTCATTCACACCAAAATGGGCACCTGGTTTTTTCTCGCCTCGATTTTCACCACGCTGGAGCTGCCGCCGGACGAACCCGCGCACGATCACTGCGGAAAATGCACAAGCTGCATGACGGCGTGCCCTACCGGCGCGATCACCGCTCCGCAGCGCCTGGATGCGCGACTTTGCATCAGCTATCTGACTATTGAAAACAAAGGCCCAATCCCGGTGGAACTTCGCCCGCTTGTAGGTCACCGGATTTATGGATGTGACGCTTGTCTTGATGCGTGCCCGTGGAATCGCTTTGCGCAGGAATCCCGCGAGGCCCGGTTTGCGGCGAGGGACTTTGTCGGGATGCCACTGCGGGACTACCTTTCGCTCGACGATGAAGCGTTCCGCGCGCTGTTTCACAAGTCGCCGATTAAGCGAATAAAACGGGCACGGTTACTTCGAAACGTGTGCGTGGCGCTTGGAAATGCGGGCACGGCGGAAGACCTGCCCGCGTTGGATCTGGCGGCCACCGATCCGGAACCTCTTGTCGCGGAACACGCCGCGTGGGGAGCCGCGCGCATTCGTGAACGCATCATGATTTTATAAAAGCCACAAAGAATCGGCACGCTTGGCACCGCGAATGCTTTTCTCAAATGGCATGTTCACATATGCCTACCAAGCTCGAGACACTGCCGGGAAGGTCGTAACCGGCGTTCAAGAGGGTCTCAACGAAGAAAACGCCATCAACGCACTTATGACGCGTGGACTGCTCGTTCTTTCCATCCAGCAAAAATCGGCCGGTAAAATAGCCCGCGGTGCAATCAAGGTATCCGAGACGGACCTCGTACTCTTTACCCGGCAGCTTGCCACCATGGTGGACGCAGGACTCCCGCTAGTCAGCGGTCTCACCGCCCTTTTCGAACAATGCGACATTCGCAAACAGGCCGGACTTCGACGCGTCATCGGAGAAGTCAGCGCACACGTGCAGGACGGCGCAACATTTACCGAATCCATCGGCAAGCACCCGACCATCTTCAAAAAGCTCTACACCTCGATGGTAAAAGCAGGTGAATCCGGCGGTATGCTTGCAGAGGTTTTGGA
>JAYSTZ010000002.1:0-5008 GCA_043719365.1 Verrucomicrobiaceae bacterium
CCACGTGTTCGGGGCGAGCACGCGGCCGGAAACCGCGCGGACGTGCTGGTTCATCATGGGTTTGCCCTTCGGTGAGAGGTAGATTTCATCCTCGAACACGGTGAACTTTGGCGCGCCAGTGACGGAGCGGTCAGAGCGCATTTCGACATGGCCTTCTGGAAGAATTCGCAGGGTCCATGGGTCGCGGCCAAACTGGTCGTCGCCGTGCCAAGCGATCTGCGAGCCCCATCGCCTATCGATGCTCTTGAAGTTGACCCACGCGGCGATGGATACGTTATCGGCTATGTCGAGCGCGGGTGTGGCGGGGATTGTCATGCAGTCCCACTGGATCTCCCGTTTCCAAGTGGGGTTCTTGCGGGTGAGGAGTGCCTTGCCAAAAATGCCGTCAGTTACGCGTGCTCCGCCGACGAGAGTGGCTTTTACGTTGCTACTGCCGGAGTCGGCGGCGTCGGCGAGATCGAACGTCCACTGTGCGACGAGACCTTGTGCTGGAATTGGCTGCGCGGCGGTGCCGGGCGTTACGACGATGGCGGCTGGGTACGGCTCCTTGGCTTTTCCGGTTTCTGCGGCGGTTTTGGCTGAAGCTGCGGCTGGTTTGACGGGAGCGATGGCGACTTTGCTTTCCTTCGCGACGTGTTGCAGTCCTTTCACCAGCGGATTTTCCGGGCTGAGCGGATCGCCGAGGACGCGGGCGAGATCTTCCAGGGCTTCTTTCACCGGCGTGCCTTCGACGACGACGGGGTAAAGGACGACGCCATGGACGTTGATTTTTCCGCTGATGCGACGAATCGCGATCTTCTGTGCGGTGGGATATTTGACGAGTGGGATGACGAAGGTATTGGTCGCGACGGCCTCGCCCACGTCCACAATGTTTCCAAAAAGATCGAGGACGATGACTCGATTCTGCGCATCGAGAAGTTGGACGGCGATGTCGGCCTTGGCATCGCCGTCGAAGAGGATCGTGGCGACGAGGTTGCTCTTCATTTTCTCGCGGTCGATGGAAAGCGTGAGTCTTCCGACGCCATCGGGCTGAGTTCCTTCGACCTGCCAGCCTTTCGGTTCGTCGATGAATTTGCCCCCGAGCTGTTCAATTTTCGTGATCCAAGCCGGTGCGCCTTCGTCGGCGAGGACGGTTGCTTTATCAAAACCGGAGTCGAAGCTCATTTCCACGACGACAGGATCGGCGGCGAATGTTGAACCGGTGAATGTGATGAATCCTGCGAGTAAGATGGAGCGAAACATAAGTGGGCATGGTGGATGGGCTTCACGTGACTTCAAGTTAAATTAGCCAGGGCTTTTCGATTGATGAGCACTTGATTTGCACATTGCCATCTCCCAGGCATGGCGGAGATGAAACTGCTCGTCTTCTTCTCTCTCCTCGTGACTTCGCTCTTTGCCGCAGAACGGGCGCGACCGAATATCATCGTTGCGCAAGGTGGGGCGACGAATGGCTACGCGATTTTTGTCGCGGATGGGGAGCTCCGAATCCTCTTCAAGAAAAACGGAAAGACGGTCTCGTCATTCTCAAGTCCTGCTGTCGCGGGTCCGTACTGCGTGAAAGTGATATTGTCCAAAGATGGCAAGGTTCCCAATAGGTTCACCGGCACGAGGCACGATTGAGAGTGTAGTGATCGAGCTTGAGTAACGCTTTCAGGCTGGAAGTTCACGAGGGCTGAATTTGGATGTCTCGATTTCCTTGGTTTGGGGTATTCTCTGTTCGTATGAAGAAACGTCTGCACACGATGAACCGGCTTCTATTAATATTCCTCGCCACGACTGCGGTTGCCGCGCCGCTGGGTAACGGCAGGAATCGTCGGCGCGCCATGGTGACACCTCCCGCGCCTGCTGCGCCTGCTGCGCCGGTGGCCCCGAAAGCTCCGGTCGAGAATCTTAATTCGCCTTGGCGCGTTTGGAGCGATGCTCAGGGGCGAAAAATCGAGGCGGCGTTTTGTGCGCTCGGTGGCAATATCTGCACGGTGCAGACGAAGGACGGGCAGACGCTCCGGCTGAATCTGGATACGCTCGTTCCGGCAGACAAAGCGTTTGCGCAGGCGTTCGCGGCGAAGTTGAACGAGAGCCGGTTTCAGGATGCGTATGTGAAACAGGCGGCTTATCAAATCGACCACCTCATCGGAACGACGCTGGTGGCGAAAGGGCTGAAATTTAACGTCCCGGCGACGGACGAGCAGTTTGTGCGTCGGCTGTATCTCGATACCGTGGGCCGCGTGCCGACTGCGGAAGAGGCGTCGTCTTTTCTTGCGAACTCTGCGCCGGATAAACGGGCAAAGCTCATCGACTCGCTGCTGCATTCGCCTGGCTACACGATGCACATGTATAACTGGCTTGCTGACACGTTCCGGGTGAAGGACGAGTTCGGCAAAGGCGCGCGGGCGTATCTTTTCCAGGATTGGTTGAAGGACCAGCTAGCGGCGGATCGGCCTTGGGATGCGCTCGTGAAGGACATGCTTACCGCCGATGGGAAGCTGTGCGAGAACGGCGCGGCGGGTTTCCTTTTGCGCGATGCGCAGATGCCGCTGGATGGAGTTTCGAACATGTTGACGACATTCCTCGGCGCGAATGTGGCGTGCGCGCAATGTCACGATCATCCGCTGGCGCATTGGACGCAGCGGGATTTTTACGAGATGGCGGCGTTTTTCGGTGCGACGGATGGCTATGATCAGGCGGCCTATGGACGCTCGCGAAAGCTTGCAAAGAATGGTGCGAGGCTGGACAAAAGGCAGATTCAGAGCATCGCGGGAGTGAATGTTTTCCGGCTGCTCGACACGGGGAAACAGTCGCTCGATTTTCCGAAGGACTATAAATATGAGGACGCGAAGCCGGGCTCGCCGGTATCGCCGCATCTCATCTCGTGGACTTCGGGAGATGAGAAGATGCCGTCCTATCAAGTGAACAGTTCGAATCCGCAGACGCTGCGCGACGAGTTCGCGAAGTGGATGACGAATCCGGAGAACCCGCGCTTTGCGACGAATATCGCGAACCGCACCTGGAAGAAGGTCTTCGGCCTCGCGGTGCAGGAACCGGTGGGTGACCTCGATGATTTGACCAAGGCGAGCAACCCGCAGTTGCTGGCGCATCTTACGACGATCATGAAGGCGGCGAAGTTCGACTTGCGGCAGTTTCAGCGCGTGCTCTTCAATTCCCAGACGTATCAGCGTTCGGCGAGTCTCACGCCGGATTTGGAAAAAGGTCCGTATCTTTTTCCCGGCCCGCTGCTGCGTCGTATGACGGCAGAGCAGACGTGGGACAGTGTATTGGTGCTGGCCACCGGGCGCGAAGTGGACAATGCGCTGCTGCGTCGCGGCGATGAGATGCAGCTCTTTTCGCTGCCGGGAAATGAGATGACAGCGGCGAACTTCAAAGTGGTCATCGACCGTGCGAAAGAAGCAGGGATGCAAATGGGCGGCTACGGCGCTGGGAAGAAAAAAGGCGGGCAGATGAATCCGCAAAAGCTCCTCGCATCCTACGAAGGGGCAAAACCACAGCAGCGCAACGGATTGCTTTTGGCCCGTGCGAGCGAACTACCTCAACCGGCACCCGAGTCGCATTTCCTCCGCCTTTTCGGGCAGAGCGATCGGCTCGTTGCGGACAGCAACACGACCGACGGCAGTGTGCCGCAGGCACTCATGATGATGAACGGTCCCATCGGCCAGCTCATCAGCGATCCGAACTCCGTCGCGGTCGTCTCGGCCAGTAACGCGAAGGGTCGCGATGAGCAGATCGATTCGCTTTACCTGAGTTTCCTCGCTCGCAAGCCGAGCATCACGGAACGCAGCGCTGCCACAAAGTCGCTCGAAGGCGGGCTGGCGCTGACGGATGTCGCGTGGACTCTGCTCAACAGCCGTGAGTTTCTCTTCGTACAATAATCCTATGAACACTGACCTTCTCCGCGACTCACACTCGCGCCGCACATTTGTCGAACGCTGCGCACGCGCGGCTTTCGGGCTCACCATTCTGCCATTCTTCGCCGGGGCTGCTGCCGCCGAGGAGCGCGGCGCGGGCTTTGGAAAAGCCAAGCGCATCATCATGATCCACCTTGATGGCGGGTTGTCGCACATCGACTCGTTTGACCCGAAGGAAGGCGCGACGAAAGGACCGGGCACGGCGGTGAGCACGAAGGCCGGATACCAGCTCACTTCTTACCTGCCGGAGACGGCCAAGATTGCGGATAAAATCACCGTTGTTCGCTCGATGGCGGCGAAAGTCGGCGTGCATGAAAACGCACGCTACCTCATGCGCACGGGCTTTGAAAAACGAGGCACGATCGTGCATCCGACGCTCGGCGCGTGGGGGCAACACTACCTCGGAGCGAGCAGCAAGACGCTGCCTTCGTCGGTCTGCGTGAACAGTAGTTCCGCACACGGCAACGGCTTTTTCCCCGCCACGTATTCGCCGCTGCCGATCCTCGATCCCGACGCCGGACTCGCGAACTCGAAAGCCACAGTGCCCGATGAAAAGGCCGCGAAACGCCAGCAACTCCTCGCGCAGCTCGACGCCTCGTTTTCCACCCGAGTGCCCGACGAAAACGTGCGCGCCTACAACGACTTTTACGATACGACGATGCAGCTCATGAAGAGCACCGACCTCGCCGCATTCGATATCAATGCCGAGAAAGCCGAGCTTCGCGACCGTTATGGGCGTAACAAGTTTGGTCAGGGGTGTCTGCTCGCACGCCGACTCGTCGAGGGCGGCGTGCGCTTTGTGGAAGTCCACAGCGGGGGCTGGGACATGCACAAGGAACTTGAGGACGGGATGGAAGATCGCGGCGGGGAATTTGACCGCGCATTTGCCGCACTCGTCGCAGACCTCGACGCGCGCGGCCTGCTCGACAGCACGCTCGTCGCTGTGACCACGGAGTTTGGCCGGAAGCCAACCTTCGACGGCAATGGACGCGGGCATCATCCGCTCGCGTTCAGCACCGTGCTCGCGGGCGGCGGCGCAAAGCGCGGATTCGTTTATGGCAGCAGCGACGAGAAAGGCTACAAAGCAA
>JAYSTZ010000011.1:0-4974 GCA_043719365.1 Verrucomicrobiaceae bacterium
GGCTCAGCCCTGCAAGGGCGAAACTACCCGCACCTCTTGAGTTCAATTACGCCCTTTCAGGGCTTGTCACTCTCTGCTCTATGACCCAGGGCTGCGCTCGTTCCTCGCTTTCCCTGGGCTATTACATTTGCGGACCTCCGGCCCTCCATCCGTCCGCTCTCGATTCCACTTTTAATCACACCCGGTTTCTGTTAGCGTGTTCACCCCAACAATGCCGACTCTGCGGTTTGCCCGCGGAGTCGGCGATTGAGTTTGAGTTTAACCGGTTGCGGCTTGCGCTATCCGCCGACGGCGACTTCTACAACTTGGCTCCAGACGCCTACTTGCGTGTCGCCGACGCGGAAGATGGCGCGGTATTTCCATTTGGTAAGCGTGGCAGGGGTTGCTGTGGTGTCGGGGACGAGCGGGACCCAGCCGTGCAGGGATCGACCTGAATGTCGATGATGTCGAGGTCTGCACCGAAGCCCTGCCAGCTCCAGTCGATGAATACGCCGGTGGCGACGAGTTTTTCGGAGATGTCCGCTTTGCAGCGTCCAGCGGAAAAATGGGGAAAGTCGCAACAGCCGCAATCAAAAGACGGGGTCCGAGTATGACCGGACCCGTGCGTGTCTAGCCGATCAACTTTCGCCAGGCGGCCAACGCGTCTTCGCGATGCGCTGTGGGGTCGAGGGTCTTGCTGATCTCGGGCGAATCCTGCCGGGTGCGGGCGACCCACGCCGCGACGCCCTCAGCGTCTCCGACTTTAATGCTCGTAGCGTGCGGAAATTCACGCAGTTCGCGGGCGATGGCACCGTCGGTCGGCCCGACAAAAAGGATAGGACGGGGCAGTGTCATGACGAGCCCGAGCTTGCTGGGCCATAGCAAACCCTGAACCGACGGAAGCTGCGTGACGACGAGCGCGTGTCGAGCGAGCAGCGACGCGCGGATTTGATCTTCCGGAACATACTCACTCCAGCCGCACCGTTGCAGGCCGAGTTCTTTTGCCCGGGCTTGCGCGAGCGGCCAGCTCGGACCGCCGCCTTGAAAGAGGAGCGTGGCGTCGATGCCGCGTGCTTCGAGCAGGGCTTGCGCGCGGAGAAGCGTCTCCCACTCGTGGGCGCGTCCGAGGTTCCCGGAGTAAATCCACGTCCATTCGCCCGCTGGCGGCCCGGGTGGAGTGATGCGATCCAGGATGCTTTTAAAAACCCACGGACGGATGATTTCCGCCTCCACTCCGTGCGTGGAAAAAAGCGCCGCCATATCGGCATCGAGAGCGACTACTTTTGCCGCCCGTCGATAGGCGCGTCGCGCAGCCCATGCAGTTCCTTTTGCGATGAGTGAGCCGGCTTTGATCTCCCCGAGGGCGACCGCGATTTCCGGATACACGTCCATCGCCCAATGGAAATGCCGCGCGCCGTGCGAATGGGCGACACGGTCCGCCACGACAGCAAGAAGCGGCGGCGAAGTGCCCGAGACGACAACATCCGCCCGCTGCCGCGATTTCCCCGCGCGGAGCATCCGCCAAAGCGACGCGAGCTCCCGTTTCATGCGCCCGCCTTTTTTCTGAGCGGCACGGTAATCAAGCGCCGCATCGACAAAATCCACCGTGTGCCCACGGCTCACCAGATCATCTGCGAGCTCTCGAAAAAGAATGCCGGTGGGTGCCGGGTCGGGCGGGAAATATTGGTTGAGAAAAAGGACTCGCATCCAGCCCGCTACTCGAGCTTGAGACCGCCGGCGGTGTAGGCAATCATCTGCCCCGCTTTGCGGATTTCCACGGCATCGTTCTCGCGGACTTCGATGATGTACTTCCCGGCAGGAAGGCGCATCGGGCGGGTATTCGGATACAGGTAGTCCTCAAAAATCGGGCTGGTGCCGGTCATACGGCGAATCACGATCCACGTCTTTTTGATCGGCTCGATCTCAATCGTGTTCGGGTCCTTGGCGAGCGGGCTCTGATCTTCATCTGCTTCCGGCGCGTCCACCGGCGTGAGCCCGACAAGCGGCGGTGCGGTCTGCGGCGCAGTGGCACCACTGTCCACACTGGCGAGAAATGCCGCGTCGTTTGAAGCGAGCCGCGCGACCGGCGAAATAACCTTCGCCGCCCGGACCTCTACGCCGTCAATACTCGTCACCGGTTCATGCGCAACATTCGACTCGGCAGCATTCCCAATGAGCTTCGCCACGGGCGTCTGCGCACGCCGGATAACGGTCGGAACCGGCGGCGGTGCATCTTTCGGGTAAACCGGAAACGGTGCCTGATTGCTCGCGACGGGTGGAGGAATCACCTCCGGAACTGCGGGCTGAATCGGCGGCTCGATCAGCGCAGGAACTGACGCCTCCGCCTGCGCGACGCTCCCGTTCCCGCCAGGCTTCACGTCAGTCGCTTTCACGGACTGCCCGCCCGCGTTGAGAGGTTCCACTGCCTCCCTCGCACGAGCTTGCTGCGGGTCTGGAATCGACGACACATCGCGAATGCGACTCATGTTGAGCCACAGCATAAACCCGGACACCGTCACAACCGTAACCGCGCAAACCGCAAGCACCGGCCCCCACGAAGGAAGCCGGTGCGGACGCGCAAAATCACCGGGTCTCGCGGGACCATCCGTCGTCTCGTTCGCGTGCGTAAGATACTGATAATTCCCTACGGTGACGTGCAACCCGGTATCGATTTCGGAAGCGACGGACTTCACATCGAGGCCGAGATATTTCCCGTAGAGCAGCAGGAAATTCTTCGCGTAGGCACGATTTGCAAATGCGTCCAAATTGTCCGCTTCGAGCGCCTCGATCATCTCTTTCCTGATGCGTGTGGCGTGCGACGCCTCTTCGAGTGAAATGCCGCGACTCTCTCGCGTGTGCAGGAGCTGTTTTCCAATATCCGGATTCATTAGTTCTGCTCCTCCGCCGCGTGAGGAACGTGAGCACAAAAGAATGATCCCCCGAGTGCTAAAAAACTGGTGCTGACATTGTCGTGGACTGATGACCGGAGGTCCAGCCGGTGTGCGTTCGCCATTGGTGTATCGAGTTCAACTGACTATCAGTGTCCATCGGAAAACGCAACGCAGGAGTTTCCAGCGAAATTGATCTACAGATCGTTCCGCTAAGGAATCGGGTCGATTCGCAAATTACCGACCGTTCTTGTTTTACCGTCATTCGTCATTCCGCAGACCCCGCTTAGCGCGACGGCAAGAATCCCGCAATACGGTCGGCCATCAGCCGGTGTCCTTCGGCGTTTGGGTGAATGCGCTCGCCAAAAAGCGCTTTGGAGGCAGGCCAGTTCGTTTCCATGAGCTCGGGAATCTCCAGCATCGGAATACCCTGCTCTTTACCGGCCTTCCGCAGGAGATTCCGGTATTCGCCCATCCGCCGACCCTCTTCGGGATCGACCGCCAGCAAGGGCTCTGTGTCGGGAGTATTCGGGTCGCGATAGACGGGAAGGACAATGCCGAACCACGCGCCGTACTGCTTGCAGATTGCCGCCATTTCCCCGAAATGAGCGACGTATTCTTCCGGCGATGAACGCGGCTCAGGCTTCCGATTTGCGTTAGCGGACGCATTCCCCACCGCTGCGTCGGCGGTCAAATAGAGAAGCCCTTGGCTGCGGCTAATCAAGTTCCGGGCAAACACTTGTGCGCCACGGGATGGAAACGTCTCGCGGTCGGGCATGCCGGCGGAGCGGATGTCGTTCCAGCCGAAACACGCAGTCACGATATCCGGCTGAAGCTCCGCGATATCGCGCCGCAACCATTCGAGTCCCTGCCGACTCGTGTATCCGGGGCACGCGAGAGGCACGACTTCGACCATCCGCCCTGCATTTTTCGCGCGGATGATTTCCTCCAGCAGGACGGGATACGGCTGGCCGTCCTCGACGATTTCCGGGCGCGCTCGGTCAAACGCAATCGGCACGCGGTAGCCGAATGTCACCGAGTCGCCGAGCGTGACAATCCGAAGCGAGCCGGGCTTTTTCCTCGGGACTTCCCGTTTCATGCGAATCCCGCGGCTGTTCGTTGTCACCGTGGTGAAATCCCACCACGTATCCCGCAGGTTCGGTCGGATCTTCCAAGTCAACAGCGGATCGAATTCGAACATCCCGGAAGTGTTTTCACCCTGTGTATCAGAGCGCAACTGTGGCGATGACACAAAAACGGTCAGCGGATCGAGATGCGGCCGCAGAATGCGCGTAGCCACCTCGAAAACTAAGAGCAGCAACGGAACTAAGGCGAGGGCAGCACCGACAAGTGCCCATTTTGCGCGACGACCGGGTTTTGACATGAAGGAAGTCTTTCGATTTCCGCGCCGCGAATCCAGCACTCAGTAGAATTACGGATAAATGACAAAAAATTTCGTGGTATTCGTAACGGTTTGGCGATATTTCCAAATCTCCTTCCTCGCAAAACACCTACACACCCATGACAGAAGACCGTATTTGGGCACATTGCCCGAAATGCAAACACACTCAACGATTCGTCCGTGTCGAATCCAGCAATCTGTTCCACCTGTGCATCACCGTCCTAACGCTTGGCCTGTGGGGCTTTAGCTGGATTGCGCTTTCCGTCGGGCGCTATTTTTGGCCGTGGCGGTGCAAGCACTGCAACTGCAACGATCCGGATTTGAAAAAGAAAATCGTCCGCTCAGAGCGTTCAAAGCTTGCAGAGAGCGGCATTTCAAAGGCACCGAATAAGGTGCAGGTCTGACCGGTCGTGATTGCGATGCGGCAGGCCCGCGCTTTTTATCGCAATCATCATGGCCGGACTCATCGTAAAACCTCGCTCCCGTATCTATCATGGCCACGACTGGGTCTATTCCAGCGAGGTCCTCAAAGTGTGGGGTGAACCCAAGGATGGAGACGTCATCGCGGTCAAGGACGGCAAGGACCGGCTGCTCGGCTCGGCGATTTACAACTCGAAGTCCCAAATCGTCGCCCGACGCTTCTCGCGCCAGCGACAGGAACTCGACCTCGACTTCTTCCAACGGCGCATCCGCCAGTCCCTCGAG
>JAYSTZ010000101.1:0-1996 GCA_043719365.1 Verrucomicrobiaceae bacterium
TTCGGAAATCTCCTCCTGGCGTGGATTCCCTACCTCCTTTCACTCGCAGCGTGCGCGATGATGGAATCCGGCGTCCGGCGTCGCTCGCTGTTTATCATCTGCCTCATTTTGTGGGTCCTCTTTTTCCCAAACGCGGGCTACATCGTCACCGACCTCACGCATCTGCACAGTCGCCCGCCGGTCCCCCGCTGGTTCGACTACTTTTTCATCACCGCCTACGCGTGGACCGGACTCGCGCTCGGCTACATGGCGCTCAGCCTCCTTCAGCGAAAAATCGCCGCGCTGCACGGACCGCGTATCGCATGGAGTTTCGTCATCGGGATGCTCGGAGCGGGCGCGCTCGGCGTTTATGTGGGACGGTTTTTCCGCTGGAATAGCTGGGATGTCGTCACCCGCCCTTGGAAGCCGCTCGCCGATCTCAGCCGCTTTGGACAAAAGGAAACGCTCGTTCAGGTGCTGGGATTCTGCGGCACCTACTTCCTGCTCTCGCTCCTGGTTTTCGTAGTCCTCGAAGCCATCGCGAGGACGCGGGTGGACGACTGATTCCTACCGCACCGCCCAGCGTAGTTTCGCGGGCACCGAGCGCGGGTTTGCCCGCCGCTCGTCCGGAGATGCCACGGTGACCTCTTCGCAAACAGACGTATAGTTGCCGTCGCGAAGACCGTTCTTAAACGCCTGCTTCACCCGCCGGTCTTCGCCGGAGTGAAACGTGAGAATCGCGACGCGCCCGCCCGGCTTCAGGCAACCTGGAAGCTGACGGAGAAATGTGTCGAGCGCTCCGAACTCATCGTTCACTGCGATTCGGATGGCTTGAAAAACACGACGCACGCTCGTCTCGATATCGTCTTCGTCCACACGCCGGCTTCCACGCGGATACGACCGCCGAATCAGTTGCGCAAGCGCCGTCGTCTTTTGCAAAGGAAGCGCCGCTTTAATCGCAGCGGCGAAGTGATCAGCGAGCGGCTCATCGCTGAACTCACTGAGCCAGCGTGCGATTTCCGCCACGGGAGTCCGCGCTAGAAGGTCGGCGGCGGAGAGCCCTTTTTGCGGGTTCATCCGCATGTCGAGCGGGGCATCCGTCTTGAACGTGAAGCCTCGCGCCGGGTCGTCGATTTGCATCGAAGACAGCCCGAGATCCGCGAGGATTGCATCAGCGCCGTCCGTGGCGATTAGCGCGTGGAGCCCGGCATAGTTCATTCGATGCACCGCGAGCGACTCCTCCGGGAATCCGAGCGCCCGCAACCGGGCTTCCGTTTTCGGCAGCTCCACGGGATCTTGATCCAGCGCGATGAGCCGCCCGCCGGGCTGCACGGCTGCCAGCAGTTCGCGCGCATGTCCACCGTAACCGAGCGTGCAATCCACCGCAGTCTCTCCCGGCTTCAGCGCCAGCGCGTCGAGAATCTCCCGCACCATGATCGGCCGGTGCGTGCCCGCAGGCGTCTTTCCGCTCGCGAGCACCTTGGCCACATCCTCGGCGTAACGCTCGGGGTTCTGCTCCTTGTATTTCTCGTGGAACGCGCGCGGATTTTTTCCGCTATAGCGCGGGCGACGTTTCGGCTTTTCGGTCATGGCCACACGCTCCCTCTCGCACCCCAGCGTGTCAATGCGACGGATGCACCCGCCTACTTTCGCCGCAATATCAGCACGAAGAAAACCACGCCCCCCGCCAGCAGCGCCGTGCCGAGGACGACCGGGCTGGCGTTCATCTGACGCGGCGCGCCGATGACTTGGGTAGGCGACGCCAACTCCGGCTTGGGCTCTGGGGAACTGGATGCAATGAGCCAGAGTCCAAGAAAAACTAACCCGACGGCGACAATACTGAGCACGATACGCATGGCTCATTTACAGTGCCCCGCCACACAAGGTGAAGGCTGAAGTGAATTGTGTGGGTGTGTAAAATTTTCCTTGCCCACCCCGCAGTCCTACCCCGACTCTCCCGCGTGACAGGCCTCGGTGAGTTTAGTGGCGTGTAACACCCGCTCTCTCAGCTCTCCAT
>JAYSTZ010000102.1:0-4556 GCA_043719365.1 Verrucomicrobiaceae bacterium
CGAACGCGTCGAGCTTGGCCTTCTCGGAATCAAGCGAGATACCGACGATCTCGAAGCCCTTGTCGTGCAATTTCTTGTAGGTCGCGACGACGTTCGGCACCTCCGCCACACAGGGTCCGCACCAGGTCGCCCAGAAGTCGATGAGCACTACTTTCCCGCGGAGCTTTTCGAAATCAACCTCGGTGCCATCAGTCGCTGTGAACTTCAAATCGAATGGCTTTGTCTTCAATTCCGCCTGAGTCTTGCGCGTTTTCACGGACGCTTCAAGCCGCGGGTTCATTTTGAAATCCGGGTAATCCTTTAAGTGCGCAGCGACCGCCTTGTCGAACTCCTCAAGCGAGCCCTTCCCATTTTCCAGCGCGTCGCCCATCTCGCCCACGATCATAAAGCTTGCGTAGGCCTTCGTCTCTTTGTCCGCATCCGGGGCGGCGATAACGTCTTTGAGCATCGTGCTGATTGCGACCTGATCCTTGACCGGCATGCCGACAAATTTGCGCATCCCGTTCATTTTGATCTCCTCGAGCGTAAGCTTCCACCGGCGGGCATCGGCCGGGAAATCCTTCCGGAACAAGGCAATTTTCTCGTCAAAATCCTTGAGGTGAGCCGCGTAAACCTCCGTCGCTTCCTCTTTCGTGGTCGGACGCTTTTTCGGACCAGCGAACATTCCTTCGAGCACTTTCCAGGCTTCATCGCCGGGTTTCGCCTCCTCTTTGAGAGTGATTCCAGGAGCTGACGCCGCGGCACCGGGCGCAGCGAAGACTGGAGGGATCAGGGCGGATAGCAAAACGGCGTAGGCGATTGTTTTCATGAAAGGACTCAAAGGCTGCGGCGATTTCCGACCGATTGCAATCCATCAAATTGCGCCGTTCCCGACTGCCCGTTGGTGCTCTTAGTCGCCAGTTGTCGGACAGCCAGCGTGCTTATCGGTGAGAAAAACAAAGGTATTCAACGAATCATTTTGAGACAAATCCCGGCTGCTCGCTGTGTGGAGTTCATGCCGGGAATCCGTCGCGGAGTCGATGGGACTCAAAATGATGATTTCAGAATGATGTTGAGAAAATGGCGGCCACGCGTCCGTTGGAACTCGATTTCGCTTTGGGAATTGCTCAAGCAACAAGCCTCGGCTGAGACGACTACGTCAACTCGACGTTCCAGTAGGCAAAATCCACAAAGTGCTTCCAACTCTCATGCGCATCCGTGCCAAACGTGAGGTGGGCAAACGGCCGCCACTTGGGCCGCTCGGGCTTGCGAATGAGATGCATCTTCGCCTGCTCGGGAGTGCGGTTTGCTTTTTTTGTGTTACAGCGGATGCAGGAACACACGATGTTTTCCCAAGTCATCGGGCCGCCGCGGTCACGGGGGAATACGTGGTCGAGATTCAGATCCTTGCGGTCGAAAGTCTTGCCGCAATACTGGCAGGTGTTTCGGTCGCGCTCGAAAATGTTGTGGCGGGTAAATTTGACCTCTTTCCGCGGCATCCGGTCGAATAGAACCAGTAGAATCACGCGTGGAATACGGATGCGCCAGCGGGCCGTCTGCACCATGTTCGGGTCGGGTTCGCGAGTGCTGAGGTCGCGCCAGCTTTCAAAGTCGTGGGTTGAGAAACTCCCGTCCTCGGTATGCACCACTTGCGCATGGCCCTGGCACAAAAGAGTAAAAGCCCTACGGGCGGTGCAGACGTGAATCGCCTGCCACAGCCTGTTCAAAACAAGAACATGTCGATTGAGGAGCATAGACGCCTCGCTGAAGGCGGGCGGAAAGTAGTGGAGAGATCCTGTGTTTGTCAACCAGTGCTATGAAATCGGGTGTGATTAAAAGTGGAATAGCGCGAAGCGCAAAGTAGCCCGCGAGTCCCTTCGCGGCTAAATATGACTCGCGAAGCGACCAATCAATCGAAGGGATTGCCTTTCAGGCTACCTCCGGTTCGCGGGCTACTTTCTCCGGGCTTCGGATAATTCCACTTTTAATCACACCCTATGAAATCCGAGCCAAAAACTCTCCATCGGCGCGGTTTTGATGCATTCCGAGCGTTGCATCCGCAGGACAAAGCTGCCACTCCGGCTGCGATGCCATCCTTGTCTCAACGCTCAATCTCTACACCGGCCTCACGCGGTCGTGCTCGCTGACCGATGGAAGATATTCGGCAAACCAAGGCGTTCCTTGTCCTCGTGCTCGGTCTGGCGGTCATTTGGCTCGGGCTGCAGACCCGGAATAAATCCAAACTCATCGTCTATTGTGCGCACGATTCGGTTTTTGCGGAGGCGATATTGCGCGATTTTGAGAAGAGGGAAGGCGTGCCGATTGAAGTGAAGTTCGACACGGAAGCGACAAAATCGCTCGGTCTTGTGGAGCGAATCATCCGTGAAAAAGACCATCCGCAATGCGATGTCTTTTGGAACAACGAACTGCTCGGCACTCTCGACCTCGCGCAGCGCGGCCTGCTGAAAGAGCATAAGGGAAAAGGCTGGGAACGGACCCCTGCGCAATGGCGCGATGACGACGGGTTGTGGGCCGGCTTTGGCGGCAGAATGCGGATGAAAATCGTGAATGCGTCGCGGACCGATCACGCGGAACCAGCCGCCGGTGCGGCATCGCATTTCGCTTTCGCAAAGCCGCTCTACGGCACGACGCTCTCGCATTTTACGGCCTTGTGGAGCCTTTGGGGGCCGGAGAAGACCAAGCGCTGGCACACGGACGTCCGGGCAGCGGGAGTGCAGATTGCGAACGGAAACGCCGCAGTCCGCGATCTCGTGGCAAACGGCGCGGCGGGAGCGGGATGGACGGATACTGATGATTATTTCGACGCGAAGGACCAAGGCCGGCCCGTGCTGGCAGTGCCGGTGGAGTTGGAAGGCGGGCAGACGATTTGCATTCCGAATACGGTCGCGATCATGAAGGACGCAAATCGCGCGGATCTCGCGCGGTTGCTGACCGATCATCTTCTGTCCGCGCGCACCGAGCTCGCGCTTGCGAAGTCCAAGGCGCGGCAGATTCCGCTCGGCCCGCTGACTCCGGAGCAAACCGCCGGGCTTCCTGAAGAGGTTCGCGAACTGATTCCCGTTGCGGCGAAAAGCGTGGATCAAAAAGGGATGCTCAAGGCGCGGAATGAGTGTCTGGAGTGGCTCAAGGCGGAGTATTTGAAATGAGTATAGCAGTCGTCACATTCATCACTGCGCTGAGGGCGGCCATCATCGCGTGGCTCGCAGTTTACTTCGCCGCGCGTGGCGTGCTCACTTTTCGCTCCGTGCGAGCGTCGGTTTCCGGCACCGTACTTTGGCTGATGCTCTCGACGCTCCTGGTTCCCTCGATGGTTCTCGGCTATCGCTTCGCCACGACGCGCGCTCTCGCGGGCGGGTGGACTTCAGAGCTGCTCTACAGTGCCCTCGTGCTCTTGCGCACCGCACCACTGGCGTTCATTCTCGCGTGGGTTTCGCCGCCGACGTGGACAGCCCAAAGCCGCCACAGTTTTGCCCTCATGGGCCAAACGGGGACTCGTCGCCGATGGCTTTGGCAGTTGCGCGGATGGTGGGGCGAAATGGCGGCGGTTTTTTGCGTGGTGTTCCTGTTCGCATTTCAAGAGTTTGACCTCGCGGCCTGCATGAACGCACGTTCCTGGACGGTTGCGCTCTTCGACGCGCAGGCGGGCGGACTCGCGCTCAGCGAATCGCTGCGCCTCATGCTCTGGCCTCTTGCTGTCGAGTGCGCAGTGCTTGGCACCCTTGTTTTTCGCGCGAGCAAAAGCGGACGGAGAATCGGCCGTGAGCTGCCAGCCAATGCGCCGGGCGCCGCTCCGTTTGTCCTTCTCGTGGTCATCGCCGAAGTATTCTTTTTGTTCGCTGGTCCGGTCGTCGTGTTCGGTAAAGGCCTGGCCGGACTGCCTGCGCTGCTAGGAAATTTCGCTCTCACTCGCGAAGTGCAAAACTCGTTCCTGCTCGCGCTCGTCGCATCCATCGCAGCATGGTTTCTCGCCGGATGGGCATTGGAAAAGAGAATGCGGATCGCGGTTCTCGCCCTGCCCGGACTACTCGGAGGACTGGTCGTTTCGCTGTTCTTACTCGCGCTTTTTCAAGTGCCGCCGCTGCACTTTCTCCGCTCGTCTCCGATTCCATTACTCGTCGCCTTGGTGCTCATGATCATGCCCGCAGCGCTTTTCGTCCGACACCTTCTCGCGTGCGGGTTGCACAGCGAATCCGCACACGCCGCGACGCTGAGCGGCGGTGCCCGTGCTCGCTGGCTCATACTAAAACGTCCGGGACTTTGGGGCGGCGCGCTCGTTTTCCTGCAAGCGTACGGCGACTTTACCGCAAACTCCCTGCTCGCTCCTCCTACCCTCACTTCGGCATTCTCGCGGATCTTCAATCTCATGCACTACGGCCAGACGACGGTTCTCTCCGCGATGCTCTTCGTTACCCTCGCCGCGCCTGTCGTTGCGGTCCTCGCCGTGACACTCGTCGCCCGCATCCATTCCACCCGCCGTGAAAACTGACCCCATCTGGAAACTCAGCAATGTGGCGTTCGGACGAATCGGAAGTGGCGCGCGGGCGCCTCGTGCTCGA
>JAYSTZ010000103.1:0-11441 GCA_043719365.1 Verrucomicrobiaceae bacterium
CCGGCGATGAATACTATGAGCGGATGGTGGAACTGCGGAAACGCGCGGTGGAAGAGGGAGTTGATCGAGGCACCTTTCCAAACGAAGAGCAGCACGGCTTCGTAGAGCAGGATGGCGAAGATCGTGCCGCCCCAGATGCAGCCCGCGCTCGCCGGCGGGTCGCGCTCCAGCACGCAGTCTTGCGGATTGCGGGGGTCGTAGAAGACAGGCACGGAACCGCCGACGGGGTAGCTCTTCACGACTTCGTCCACGTTGTCGGAGGGCTGGGCACCAAGCGTGATGCGGTCGCCGTGAATCGTGCCGGCCCCGGGATCGAACTCGTATTCGACGGCCGGGAGATTCCGCACTTTCGTCGTGTCGCCAGCGAAGCGATGGTGCTCGGTCACGACTTTCGAACTCGTGATGCGGGCGCGGCCCTCGACCCACGTCGCTGCTCGGCGCACGCGGGCCATCAGCACGGCGACGAAGACCAGGAGCGCCGCAGGCGGCCCGACATACAGCAATGCCACCCAGACCGAGGCACCATCTTCACCGAGCATGATCAGCAGCGTAAAGAAACCCGAGGCGAGAATCCCGAACACCGCCTCGCGCGGTAGGCGGGACTGCTTCCAGCGCGACGCCAGCATCGCGAGTGCGACGAACACGATGGCTCCCGCGATGCCCTGGCAGGACTTCTTTACGACGGTGTACGCGTGATTCTGAACGGGCTTCGCGGAGGGCCTGTGACCCATGTCGAAAAGTTCGCCCGCGCCCTCGCGAGCGAAGGCGTCCCGCATCCCGTTGACCAACGCCTCGCGCGCTTCGAGCGCCTCCTTTTCTGTATTCGCGGTGAACGTCAGGTGCGCATCGCGTGTCTGCTGCTGGGGATTGGTTTCGGTCTCGAACGTCACTTTTACGCGCGCGCTCGCTTTCACCTGTGCATACGCTCGCAAGACTCGCGCATCGTCACGCTCATCGACGGTACGGAGCGTCGTGGAGGTCATCACTTCCGTCGCCGCGAACGAGGCTGCGAAGTCCTGCACTCCCCACACGATCACCGCAAGCACGAGCACAACAAGAAACTTGAGTTTGAGGATCAAGAAAACCTCCATCACTTCGGGACTCGGTGTCTTCGTCTTCATCGGTCGGCGTGGAGGGTTCTACTGCTTCGCGTTGGATACTGCCAGCGCGAAAACGAAGGTTGCAGACGGCTTTGAGTTCTCCCGCCTGCAATTCTGAATGCTGCGTCATGCCGGTTGCATCCGGCATTGGCAATCGGTATGCGGTGTGCATGAAAATCATCCACTTCATCTCCGCCGGAATCTTTCTCTTCTGCGCAAACCTCAATGCGCAGGTCGCGCGTCCCGTAGAACCGCCTGCCGAAAATCCCGGCAACGAAGGCGACGGGAGTCTCACCGTCGGGCCCGATTACCCGAAGGCCCTGGACCTCACCGAGCTCGGCAACCCAAAGGGCAAACAGTTTCAGTTCTCGATGAAGCTGGCCGACAGCAAAATCTTCCGCGGTGACGACACCACTCTGGAGCCTGCGAAAAAGGAAGTCCGCACGGAGCGCAAGATCTTCGTTTACATCCCCGCCGCTTATAAAGATGGCACCGCCGCGCCGCTGATGATTATCCACGACGGAGCCGGCCCGCTGAATCTCGTCCGCAACGCGCTCGACAATCTCACGATTTCCAAAGACCCGAAACGCAAGCTGCCGGCGTTCATCGCCATCGCTGTGGAGAACGGCGGCAACGACGGGAAGAACAGCCAGCGCGGACTCGAATACGATACGATGTCCGACCGGCTCGCGCGTTTCATCAACGACGAAGTCCTGCCAGCGGTCCTCGCAAACGCGGAAATCAAAGCCGCGTACCCGAAGCTCGCGTTCACCAAAAACCCGTGGGGCCGCGCCGCACTTGGCTGTAGCTCCGGTGGCGCTGCGGCCTTGAGCATGGGATGGTTTCGCCCCGACCTGTTCCGCCGAATCGTGGCCTACTCCGGGACGTTCGTGGACCAGCAGGACGACGACGCGCCCGAAGAGGCGAAGTTCCCGCTCGGCGCATGGGAGTATCATTCCGGCATGAAGCTCATCGAAAACAGCGAGAAAAAGCCGCTGCGCATTTTCACCCACGTCTCGGAGAACGATCTCCGCGCCAAAGACCCCGAGAGCACCAATCACAATTGGGTGATGGCCGGCGAGCGCACCGCCGCCGCGCTCAAGGCGAAAGGTTATCATCAGCGGTTCGTATTCTCAAAAGGCACCGGCCACTGCGACGGGAAAGTCTTCCAGCTCACGCTCGCCGACACGCTCGTGTGGCTGTGGCAGGGATATCGCGCGGAGTAAAAGAGCATCCGCCGAATCTGTTTTTCCGGAACAAACAGCGCGTCGCTCGGGTTATGCATTCCCGGCAGTCTGTCGATGCCGCATTTGTCCTCTCGCCGTTCGGCATTTTGGCGAGGTCTTCCGCAGGACTGACTCTGGTGAAAATGCTGGATGAAGCGGTAGCCGCTGTTTCCCGGTAAAAGTAAAGGCCCCTTTCACCTGCCGCCCATGCTCGCCTACTGCTTGAACGAGTGCGCCGATTGATGGCTGCTTTTCGCAAACACCCGCCAGTCGAGGTCGGGCATGAGATTGTCGCAGGCTTCCATCGCGGCGAGGCCTGACTCGTCCACCTGACCCGCAGCGATCTCGTCGGCGAGCGTTTCAAAGCGTCGGAGATGCGTTCGAGTCCGTGCCGTCGCATACTCGCGTGCGGTACCGGCGCGCATGAGGAACGCCCAATCGCTCGATTGCGCGAGAAGGAGTTCCCGCGCGAGCTGGCGCAGGGCGCGGTCGAGCAATTCGGACGGGTGCGAAGTCTGCGCGAGTCGGGCCATTCGTTGCTCGGCGGCGTGGAGCAGGGGATAGATCCATGCATTCACCGGATCGAGCCATACTCCCCAGTGCCCGTTGTCGCCCCAGCTTGATGCGGCAGGCTGGACGACTTGATGCCTGTCGTGGTTCGCGAGGTACTGGCCGGGAGTCGTGAGCGGGATTTCCTGCGAGCCCGCGCATCGACGCAGGACGGACTCCAGCCATTCGGGGCCTTCGAACCACCAATGCCCGAAGAGCTCCGCATCAAACGGAGCAAAGATGACCGGCGGAACGTCCATGTGCTCCCGCAACGTGCGCAACTGTGCGGCGCACGCTTCCACAAAATGCGCGGCGTGTCGCTCGACGGCCAGCATCGCGGTCGCGCGGTCGTAGAATTCCTTTGGCTCGCGGCCGGTGATGCGGTGGAGCTTCAGCCCGGTGAATTTCCGGGAGCCCCCTGGCAAAAAGGGATGCAGCGCATCGAGCGGCGCATCCCATCCTACATCGCGGTAAAACTCTCGGTAGGCGGGGTCGCCGGGGTAGCCGTCGGTTGCGCTCCACACTTGTCGCGCGGTTTCCCGGTCGCGCCCGAATGCCGCAACGCCCGACGGCATAAAGACGGGTGCCCAGACTGCGTAAACCGGAGTCGGTTTTGCGCGCGCGATGCCGTGTGAGTCGAGCCCAGTCCACCGCAGGCCGTGGGCGGCGAGCACATTGTCGAGCCCCGGCGTGTAGGCGCATTCCGGAAGCCAGAACCCCGCGGGCTCGCGGCGAAACATTTCGCGGTGAGCCGCCACGCCGAGCCTCACCTGCGCTTCGACCGAGCCCGACATCGCCATCAGCGGCAGGAATCCGTGGGTCGCGGCGCAGGCGACGAGCTCGAGTCCGTGGTCTTGCAGTTTCCGCAGCGCACCGACAATATCGCGCCCGATGAGTTCCCAGCATTCGCGAATGCGATACAGCCGGAGCAGGTGAAACCGGGCGGCTTCCGAGCCGGGACTGCCGGCCATTCGTCGCACTTCGCTCTCGGTGAGCGCGACGAGCCGCGCGAGGTGCTCGTCGTACCGCTCCATCAGCAAGGGGTCGCGCAACATGTGGCCGAGAGTGGGCGTAACGGTCATCGCCAGCCGGAATGGCACACCTTCCTCCGCGAGGCGGAAGAGCATTTCCACGAGCGGCAGATACGTCTCGGAGATTGCCTCGAAGAGCCAGTCTTCCTCCAGAAAGTGTTCATGCTCGGGGTGCCGTACATACGGCAGATGGGCATGAAGCAGAATCGCGAGCACGGCTAGATTTGCGGCACGACGACCTTTCGGGCAAAGATGGCGTCGTAGCCCGGCACCGTCGCCTCAAGGATGTAGGTTTTCCCCGCGACCATGTTGCGCGTGGAAACAGTCGCAGAGTATTCGAGGCGCTCGTTTGGATTGATGACGACGAAGCTCGATTCGCGCTCGATGCGCTGGTCGTCGGACCAACGTTGAATGATTTTGCCGTCCTCCGTTTTGACCAGAACCTCGATGTGCTGGCTCGTTGGAAAGTTAAATTGCAAGCTCTGCGCGGCCTTATTGATCACCAGCACCGTTGCCTCGATGGAGCGTGTGCTCGAAACATGGATCACGTCGGGCTTGATCTGGATGGCCGTCTCCAACTGCCGGTATTTCGATCCGGTGCTCTTGGATTTGGACTTCGAAAACGGAGCGGCGACGAGGTCTTTCGTCGAGTGCCAGCCTTTGTCCGCGCCTGATTTTGTCGTCTCCCAAACGGCGTTCGTTCCTTTCCGTGTGCTCGTCCAGGCCCGCTCGAGAAAGCCCGGTTTCCTGACGGGCTGTTGCGCCGGTGTGGTGCAGCCCGCTGAAAAAGCGACGGCGGCGATGATAAGAATACGCAGAGACATGACACCACTGTGGGCTCTCCGCTGGTGTGTTGCAAATCGCATTTGGCCCGCCATGCTCTGCACTATGAAACTTTCCGTTCGTTTCGCGATTGTCCTTTTCGCCGCCGCATCACTCGGCATGTCGAGCAAACCAAAGGTCACCGTCCGCTTTCATTCTGAGACCAACCGGAATGATTCGAGCAGTTTTGCCACGCCCGTAAAGTTGCACTACGCAAACCGCGAAGCCTACATCAACCGCGTCCCGGATTTCTCCGAGCGCAACATCAAAGCCATCTTCCTTTGGAAAAACGCGGACGGAAAATGGGGTTGCGCGTTCAAGCTGAACGACAGCGGCCGCATCCGCCTGGAGACACTGAGCAGCGACAGTCGAGGGTCTGCGATTGTCGCGCTGATCGGTACCAAACAAGGAGTGCATCAGGTCGTCGATATGGTCATCGACCGCCCGATTACCGATGGGATCGTCACGATTCCCACTGGGATTACTGATATCGAAATGCTTGTTCTAAAGAGTCAGTTCCCGGTCCTTGGGTCCGTGAAAGGCAAGACGAAGGAAGAGCCGAAACCGCAGGACCTCACCGATTGGCGGATGGATCGCAATCGCGAGACGCCAGCCAAAAAACTGCCGCCGCTCCCCGTGGAGGCTCCCCGGAAAAGCAAGCGCTCCGCACCGGAGCCGGACCTCCCGCGAGTTGCGGATTGAGCGATGCTCACGAAGATCAAGGTCCGGCACTTTCGTTGTTTCGAGCAGTTTGAGTGGGAGTTTGGGAGCGGGCTGAATTTCATCATCGGCCCCAACGCACACGGCAAAACCTCGCTGCTGGAGTCCGCGTGCATTTTGCTCCGTCTGCAATCGCCGCGCGTCGCGTCGCTCGCCCGCGTGGTGCAGCACGAAAAGCGGGGCTTCGTGGTGGATGGATTTATTGCACAGCGGCACCTTCAGTTTTACTACAGCACTCAGAAGAAGAAGCTGGCGCTCGACGGAGTCGAGCAGACGAACGGGAAGGAATGGCTCCAACTCGGGCGGGCCGTGTGGTTTGGCAATGAAGACATTGAGCTCGTGCGCGGGTCGGCGGACAAGCGGCGGAAATTCCTGGATTTTATCGGCGCCCAGCGGGATGCGGGCTACCGCACTTCGCTGCGTGCGTTTGAGCACGCGCTGCGTTCGCGCAATCATTTGCTCAAGCAACCGTCGCCCCGTTGGCGTGAGATTGCGGCGTTCGACGGCCCGCTCATCCAGCACGGTGATTATGTGCGCACAGTGCGGCACAATTTGATTTCCGAGCTGCAAGCCGACGCGGACGCTGCGCACTTTGCCATCAGCGGCCAGCGCGAAAGTCTCCGGCTGGAATACGTTCCGGGCGACCAGGGCAACTTCGCTGCCGCGCTTCCGGCTGCCCGCACGGAGGATGCGCGGCTTCGCCAGACGACCGTGGGACCGCACCGTGACGACATCCGCTTTTTCCTCAATCAACTCCCTGCGGACGATGCAAGCGAGGGACAGCAACGCACGCTCGTCCTTGCATTGAAGCTTGGTGCGACGCGATTGCTGGAGCGGCATTTCGGAACTCCGCCGCTCCTTTTGCTCGACGATATTTTCGGCGAGCTCGACCCCGCCCGCCGCAACGCGCTGCTCGCCGCGCTGCCTGGTTCCGCGCAGAAATTGATCACCACCACGCACCTCGACTGGATGCCCGAGGCGGCGAACGCTCAGGTTCTGAGGCTCGACTCCGATCATGCGTGATGCATTCGATTTGACTACGCAACCGGGAGTCGGTTTTTTTTGTGTCTGATGGGAGCGCCAACACGAAGACAAGCGAGACGCAACGAGTCCGAGGGCTCCGAATTGCAGGCTGCCTGCATGGAGGCGTTGCGCGCGGTATTTGTGGAAAAACTGACGCTGGACCGCGTGGTGACCTCTATTTTGAAGGAGCGGCGGCGCTGGGACCCGATGGAGCGCGGAGCATTTGTGAAAGCCATTCATGCGCTGGTGCGTTCATGGCGCGATGTGTGGAACAGCGCGGGATTCGACGACGGTATTTTCCTGAACCCGATGGCATTCACGAAGCAACGTTTCCAGAAGATCTGCATGCTCTTTGCCGGCAACCGGATTCCACGGCGCGGTTGTAATTTGCCGGACTGGTTGAACGGCGTCGGGCGGGTGGAGTTGCCCGACGACTGGCTGCGAGTCCGCGCGTCGATGGATGAAGCGGCGGATCTTTTTGTGCGTGTGAACACTCTCCGCGCACAGCCCGCCGGTGTTCTCGCGGCGTTCAAGGATTCGCCATATTCATGCGAGGCGACGGCGCTTCCGGGAGCGCTGCGTGTGACCGGGCGGCGCGATTTTCATGACACGCTGCCATTCAAAAATGGATGGGTCGAAGTGCAGGACGTGAACTCGCAGCGTGTGGCGCCATTTGTCGGCGCACAGCCGGGTATGCGGGTGATTGATGCCTGCGCCGGAGCGGGCGGAAAGACCCTGCATCTCGCGGCGCTGATGCGAAACAAAGGCCGCATCGTGGCGCTGGATGTCGCTGCTCCAAAACTCGAAGAACTCAGGCGCAGAGCGGCGAGGGCGGGCGCAGACACCATCGAGACGCATGTGATTTCCGATGCGAGAATGCTGAAGCGTTTTCACGGAACAGCCGACCGTGTTTTGATCGATGTGCCATGCTCCGGCCTCGGCGTCGTGAGGCGCAATCCGGACATCAAGTGGAAGCTCACGCGGGATGAACTGGAGCGGCTGCAAGCTTTGCAGGCGGAGTGGCTGCGCGCTTACAGCCAGTTCGTGAAACCCGGCGGGAAGCTCGTCTATGCGACGTGCAGCATCCTGCCCTCCGAGGGCGAGCGGCAGGTCGATGCTTTCCTGGACGAGAATCCGGCGTGGAAGCTGGAGGCGGAATCGCGCCTGCACGCGGGGGAAAATGGCGGCGACGGATTTTATGTGGCGCGTTTGACGACGTAGGGATTGCGTTGGCGCTGAAGATGAAGCATCACGCACTCATGCGACTGCCGTCGGGAATGCGAATGGTGAACCTGCTTTGCGGGTGGTGGACCGTCGTGGTCTTTGCCTTCCTTTACATCCCCATCCTTCTGCTCGTCATCTACTCATTTAATACGTCGCGGTTGAATGTGAATTTCGAGGGCTTCACGCTCGAGTGGTATCGCGAGATGTGGGCCAACGATCCGATCCGCCGCGCGTTGGCAAACAGCGTAAAAGTCGCCGCATGGGCGACGTTGATTGCGGTGGCTTTGGGAACGACAGGGGCCTGGCTGCTCTATCGCTACAAGTATCGCTTCAAGCGGCTCTGGGAGACGCTCCTTTTTATCCCGATGGCGATTCCGGAGATCATCATGGGGGTGTCGCTGCTCATCCTTTTTAGCGCTCTCGATCGTCCGCTGAATGCGGCGCTCAATTCGATTTTCGGCGTGCCGGAGTCACCGCGATTTGGGCTCGGTTTTCTCACGGTCGTGATCGCGCATGTCACGTTTTGCTTCCCATTTGTGCTGGTGGCCGTGCAGGCGCGGCTGGCGGATGTGGACCCGTCTTTGGAGGAGGCTGCGATGGACCTCGGGGCCACGCCGTTTCAGGCCTTCGCGAAGGTCATGGTTCCTTACATGATGCCCGCGATTATCTCCGGCGCATTGATGTCGTTCACGCTCTCCATGGACGAAGTGTTGGTGACTTATTTCGTGAACGGCCCGGAATCAAAAACGCTGCCGCTGGAAATCTACGACCACGTAAAGAAAGGGTTGAACCCGATGCTGAACGCAGTGTCGTCGCTCTTCATCGTCGTGACTGCGGCCGTCGTTGTGATTGCGGAGCGTCTCCGCCGGTGGAATCGCTGAACTAGGGCGATGTGAGACCGTGCCGGATTGCGTATTTTGTCAGTCCGGGGATGTCGTTGATCCCGAGTTTGTTCGCGAGGTTGGAGCGGTAGTACTCGATCGTTCGCAAGGTGACACCCATCCGCAGGGCGATGGCTTTTTGCGGATGCCCTTCCGCGATCATCTGTAGAACGACGATCTCACTGTCGTTGAGAATGCTCCTCATGTCCGCCGCAAGATTTACCTCCACGCCCATGGCGCATGCGGTGATGTAGCGGCCGCCATTGCAGACGGCTTTGAGCGCGTGGCGCAATGTGTCGAGACTGTCCTCCTTATGCACAAACCCGTGCGGCTTGCACTGCATCACCTCTGCGATGATATCGGCGTTGTTTGTGCCCGAGTAGATCAGGGTGCGGGTCTGGCAGCTTTCGGAGTGAATGCGTCGGATGATTTCGATGCCGCTCAACTCCGGCAGCATGATATCGAGAATCATGACATTCGGCCGGAGTGTCTTGCAAACGTGGAGGGCCTCAAAACCGGAAGACACCTGAGCGACGATGTCGTAAGGCCCCTCTCGCGGAATCACGAACGCCAGCATCTGGCGGATGGACGTGTGATCGTCCACCAGCATGATGCTGGTTCGTTCCGCAGTAATCTGCGAAGGCTGTTCCGATGGTAAAGGCATTTAAAAGATAAAGGATCCGAACTTCTTGTAGTGTGGCCTGTAGGGCTTCCACGCAAAGCAGGATTGGCACCCGAAAAGGGTTTTTGACAAGTGAGATCTCCGTAAAAAAGATTTCAACATCACGATAAACACTTCAACGGTGTCCCCCCCGGTAAGAATCCAGTGTTTTCCACAGTCCGCGAAAGTTCGTCCGCCTGATATAGCGTGAACTGAAGGAGATTCGATAAGGATTCGTGATTGCACCGGATATGGCACCGGAAAAACATTTTTATTAACCGTGAACTCCCTTCATTTCCTCCGGCAATTTGTATCCTGGAGAATCCGACCAAACCAAGTCATCCTGAGTGGACCGCCGTGCGAACTGCCCGGTTCCCCTTTCGCGATGGGTCACGGCTGAATCGCCGATGATCAGGCGAGCGATTGACTGCGGTCAATTGCACGCGTCATGCGCGGGTCCGCCTGCGAGACAGCCTGCGATTCACGACATCAATGATGTCCCGCATTTCGCGGAGCTTCAGCAGATTGGCGACGGCGGCAAAGGCCGCGACAGCTAGAAGAATCGTCATTCCGAGACTCAAGAAGCGGATAAAAAAGCTCATCTCCAGCCATCTCGACAAAAACAGCCAGTCGCAGCCGAGGCAAACGAGCGCAAGCGCGTCAGTGGCGAGGAAGACTTTCACGAGCGTGACGATCAACTGGTTCGTCCGGAGATGCCCGGTCTCTTTGCGCATGAACCAGTAAAGGAGCGCGAAATTTGTCAGTGCCACGCAGCCCGTGCTCATCGCCAGTCCTTCGTGCCCCCAGTGGAGGCTCACGAAAAGTGAATTGAGACCATAATTCAGGGCGATGGAAAAGAAGCTCACGTACATCGGAATCCGCCTCCGCTCGAGCGCGTAGAATGCGGGCGCGAGCACTTTCATTCCGGCGTAGGCCGCGAGACCAAGCGCGTACCAGCGGAGCGCGTGTGCCATCTCGATGATGTCCAGCCGGGCGACCTTCTTACCGTGCTCGAAAATGATGCTCATGATCGGCTCGCCCAGCAGCCACAACCCCGCGCTGGCCGGGAGAGTGAGGAAAAAGACGAGTCGGATTCCGCGGGCGAGGTTGGTGCAAAATTCATCACGGTTTCCGAGCGCCGCATTTTTGCTGAGGAGCGGCAGAGTGACAGTAGCCACGGCGACGCCGAACACGCCGAGCGGTAGCTGCATGAGCCGGAAGGCGTTGCTCAGCCATACGACCGCACCGGGTTGGTCGGCGAGATGGGTGGCGAAGCTGGTGTTCACCATGACGTTCACCTGCACCGCACTGGCCGCCACGACGGCGGGGGCCATAATCCGGAGCACTTCCATCACGGCCGGGTCCTTGAAATTGAAATCCAGTCTCGGTCGATAGCCGGCGCGGCGCAGCGAGGGGAACTGAACGGCGAGCTGCATAAAACCACCGATGAGCGTGCCGTAAGCGAGCCCGAACAGTGCGCGACGCCCGAAGTCGTGATCCAGGAACCAGCCGATGGTGAGACCGCCGGCAATACTGCCGATATTGAAAAATGCGGACGCCATCGCGGGCCATCCGAAGACATGCTTCGCGTTCAACATTCCCATGATCTGAGCGGCCAGCGAAACCATGAGAATGAACGGGAACATCGTCATCGTGAGCTGCGCGGTGAGCACGGCATCGTCACCCACGAATCCGCCGGCGATCACGCTCACAAGAAATGGCGACAGCACCATGCCGAGCAGCGTAATCAGGCCCATCACGATCAGCGTGAGCGTACCGATGCGGTGGGCGAGCCGCCACGCGGACGCGTCGCCCTCGGTCGCGATTTTTCGGGAGAAGACCGTGATAAACGCGGTGGAAAGCGCACCCTCGGCAAAAAGGTCGCGCAGCAAGTTTGGAATGCGGAATGCAGCCGTGAAAAACTTCAGGATCGCGGGGCCAAAAAGCGTCGTCAGTGCAACTTCGCGCACCAATCCGAGCACTCGGGAGCACATCACCGCGATGCCGACAATCGCGGTGGCTTTGCCGGTGCGCCTGGCTTGCTTTGCTGTCTCGGAGACTTCTTCAGCCATTCGCGGAAGCTTTTCTCAGGCGGTCCATAATGGCAATACCGATGCCGATTTCGGGCACTGATTCCGCAACGATCCGATCGAGGCCGAACGAATCGAGGCGCCGAAGTTTTTGAAAAAGAGTGGCCGCAGCTT
>JAYSTZ010000104.1:0-11414 GCA_043719365.1 Verrucomicrobiaceae bacterium
GGCTGCGATCCACGCCGCCAAAAGTGCCGAAATTGTCGAACACAAATGCCTGCTCCGCCGCATCGTTGATTGTGACCAAGTGCCCGCCAAGTGCCACAGCTGCGGATTCCGCGTCGTCCCAGTCTGTGTGATCGGTCGTCGTTCGCTCCGTGACGTAAAGGTAGTATTCGTGACCGTTCGCGGGATTCGTAACCGGCCCGCGCAGCAGCGCGGCCTGCGCTGTAGTGGCGATTATGGAACTAATGAACACCGAAAAGAAGGTGAGAAAAGTGCGAATGGTTTTCATGCTTGTTCCATCTTCAGCGACGCCGCCCGGTCCGCGTGACACCCTATCGGCTATTTTTTTCCGCGCGGATTTGTTCGAGCAAGGCGCGTTCGTTGGAGGGGAGCGAATCCTCGCCGGGGGCCGTCAGGAATGCGGTCGCTTCGTTGAGCAATGCTGCGGCTGCGGCTGGATCAAGTTTTGGGGCGATGGCTATGGCGGCGCGGGGAAGCAGGTCGCGCCAGATCAGTTTTCCACGCTCGCGGTTGCGGAGCAGCACCATGATCCGGCGGCAGATTTCCCCGGCTTCTTTGGCACCGTTTATTTCTACGAGCGTGTGGACAAGATGAGTCGCAGACGACGCGAGGTCGCGAGAAAGGCGGTCCACTTCGGGATGTGCAGCGAGCACGGTTTCTCGGTCGGCGAGACTTGAGCGATAGGCTTCGGCTGCTGCGGGATAATTCTTCCTGTTGCCCTCGTAGTATCCGATCCGGTTTAACGCGAAGCTGCGGCCAAGAAGCCACCATGAACCGGGAGGCGCGGTCTTCAGCTCTGCATCAATGCGCGCGACATAGCTGCGGAAATACTCGATGGCGGCATCCACGCCGCGAGCCTGCTCAATACGGTCGCCTGCGGTCTGCAAGTCCATAGACCAATAGAACTGAACGTCGTTTCCCTCCGGCGCCGCACGGAGCTTTTCGAATGCCGCGTCCGGGCTCACTGGCGCGTTCGCTGTCGCCGCTGTAGAGACTTGCTCGTTGCGCGCCATCAGTTCGTCTTTCCTTTTTGCGTGCTCGCTGGCCTCGACGCTGCGTCCGAGTCCTTCGAGCGCTTTGGAAAGTTCGGCATGGGCGCGGGCTGCGTTCGCCATTCGGAGACCGTCGAGCGGCTTTCGTGCAAGGTTTTTTTCCTCGCCATCGACCGCCTTTTCCAAGTGGAAAATCGCCTCCGCATTGCGCCCGAGTTTCCGAAGCGTAGCGCCAATCCGGACTTCCGGTATCGCCTGATTCTCCGGCGAACCGAGTAGTCCGCTGAGGTCGTAGAAGTCTTTCATTTTCACGTAAAATGCGAGGGCTGCCTCGGTGTCGCCTTTCGTCTCGCTCAATGCCCCGAGCGAGGACTGGACGCGACCTGCCATCATATAAGTGGTCCCGTTGCTCTTCGGGTAGGAGGCGAGCAGCTCGTTGACCACACGCTCGGCAGCGCGATACTCCTCCTGCGTCGCGTCTGCGGACCCGCTGCCCGCCAAAAGATCGCCGAGATGTGAGTGCATGTGGATGACTTGAGTTCCGGACTCCACAGACGGTGCCAAGCGACGCCAGGTGAGCGCGACTTCCAGACCACGCGCAACGGAACTTCGCGCGCCATCAACATCGCCCGCAGCCGCACGCATTTCACCCAGTCCTCCATACGCGATACTCAACGGACCATGCCATGTGGGCTCGGCCGCCCCCCGTGTGAGCAGCGGCTCAATGAGTGCGATGAACCGACGGTACCCCGCCTCAGCCCGTCGCCTATCACCGAGCGCCCTTCGGGTGTCGGCATCGAGTTTAAAGAACGCCGCCTTCTTCAAAAGAAATGCCGTTTCGTCGGGCGGCGTCGCCGACTCCGCGTAATACTTTTCCACCCGCGCAAGCACCCCGGTGAGCTTTTCAAGATTCCCGGCTTCCTCCGATTTATTCCGCAGGTCCGTTAGGATGAAATCCACGAGCCCCTCCGCCTCACCTCGCGCAGCGTTCGCAGCCGAGCGCAGCGTTTCGGCTTCGGAAGTCTTCTGCGTTGCAACCCGCTTTTGGTGAAAAGCGAACGCGGCTACGCCAATCGCTGCCACCGCCGCAAACACCGCTGCCAGCGCAAGTCGTGTGCGACGCCGTGCTTTTTTACGCAACTCGCGCTCACGGGCGAGCTGGTTCGCGCGGAAGTCGCGGGCGCGATTCAGGGCGGCGGAGAAATCCGCAGCCGACTGGTAACGGCGTTCCGGCTCACTTTGCAGCGCAGTCAGGACGACCGCATCCACAGCCGGGTCCACCGCCGGATTCGCCAGCGATGGCGGATCAAAAACTCCGCGCGGCGGCTTGCCCGCGAGCAATTCATAAGAGAGCACGCCGAGACTGTAGAGATCGCTCCGGGCGTCCTCTTTCCCCCGCCCTGCAAGCTGCTCCGGTGCCGCGTAGTCAAAGGTGCCGAGCGCGATTCCGGTAAGCGTGAGCTTGGAGTCCGCTTCGCGATTTTCCAGCACCGCGAGGCCGAAATCCGCGACCTTCACATTGCCATCCGCTGTGAGCAAAATGTTCGACGGTTTGATATCGCGATGGACCACACCGTGGCCATGAGCGAAGGAGAGCGCGGAGGATATTTCATCGACGATGCGGAGAGTTTCCCCAGGCTCCAGCACACCGTTCCGTGCCCGTTCCGCAAGGTCACCGCCATCCACATACTCCATCACAAAAAACAAATGCCCGGCCGCTGTTTCTCCCGATTCGAAAACTGCCACGATGTGCGGGTGCAGCAGCTTCGCCAACGTCCGCGCTTCGCGGCGAAACCGATCCGCAAACACAGAATCCTCGCCTGCTTCGATTGGCAGCAGCTTGATCGCCACACGGCGCTCGAGCGCGTTTTGCAGGGCTTCGTAAACCGCGCCCATCCCTCCGCGCCCGATGAGTCGCACGATTTCAAAGCCCGGAAACAGAGGGGCCAACTCGGCAGGCTCGGGCGGTGTCCAAGGCACCGGCAGCATCGGCGAGCCCACCTGTGACGACGCTTCGGCAAAGAGTCGCTCAAGCTTGAGCCCACGCAAACGCGGAGGAATGGCTGAATCTGACAACGGCATATTCGGTTTACTTACAGCGACACCACGCTGGCGGCGTGACACGCATACCGGCGTTGTCATAGCTTCCCGCGTCAAATGTCGGAAGCTGCATTTCCAAACACGTCCTGGAGCACTGTCCTCACTGCACGCGCGGGAGGCAACACGACCGATGCGCAGAGCGCACTCGCACGTCTCTGCCAGCAATATTGGTATCCGCTTTACGCATTCGCGAGACGCTGGGGCCTCCCACCGGAGGATGCGGAGGACGCGACTCAGGACTTCTTCGCTGCCCTGACCACGGCAGATCTATTAGCCAGCGTAGATCCGTCCCGAGGAAAGTTGCGTTCGTTTTTCCTGACGTCCTTTCAGCGAGACCTCACGGACTTCCGCAGATCCGCGAACCGCGAGAAGCGTGGCTGCGGCAACATCGTGTCGCTCGACCTACTAGCCGCCGAAGAACGCGTAGCTGCAGAGCCAACTGCCGAGCCAAACGCCAGCTTCGAGCGCGAATGGGCGCTGGAAGTCCTCGACGCTGCCATCGCCCGGGTGGAGCACAATTACACCGAGACCGGGCGGGCTGGACACTTCGCCGCGCTCAGACCTTTCCTTACCGAAGAGGCAAACTACGACACCCTCTGCGCGACGCTTTCGCTAAAACTCGAAGCCGCACGCCAAGCCGCACACCGCATCCGGGAACGCTTGGGTCGCGCGCTCCGGGACGAAATCGCCGACACACTGTTCGAGCCAACGGAAGCGACTGTAAACGAGGAGCTCGCCGCGCTGCGAGCAACTCTGGCGCAGTGAATTGCGACCGGCGTCTTGATGACTGTCGGCGGAATGGCGCTGGGACGACCGTGGGCCGGTGATTATTTCCACTCAAGGCGACCGCTTTAACGCGATTGACCCTGCTGTTTTCCGCGACGCGAAAGATGGCGCACTGTGGCTGTCGTTTGGATCTTTCTGGGATGGAATTCATCTCGTCGAACTCGATCCCGTCACCGGACTCCGCAAGGACGCGGCGAAGCCTCCGGTGCGCATCGCTACGGCTCCGGAAATCGAGGCGCCGTTCATCCATCAGCACGACGGCTTCTACTACTTGTTCGTGAATTTTGGAAAGTGCTGCCGCGGGGTGGAGAGCACTTATGATATTCGCGTGGGCCGCAGCCGTGCTGTCACGGGACCGTATTTGGACCGGGACGGAACGGACCTTGTGAGCGGCGGCGGCTCAATGGTCATCGGAAGCGAAGGGCGGTGGATCGGTCCCGGTCACGCGTCCATCTATGCAAAAGACGGCGGCGAGTGGCTGGCGCATCATTATTACGATCGCGAACTCAGCGGGCGCTCCCGGCTCCGATTGCTCCCGCTTCGATGGGACGCGAACGGATGGCCGGTAGTCACGCAGCCGAAGTAGGGGAGAATAGTTTGCCAGACTCAAAGCACTTCCCTCGGGCTGGGCGTCTCTAAGAGTTCGCATGGCCTTGTCGGGCTCCTTCTTAACGGCAGGGTCTAATCCTTCTCAGAAGTCCGCTGCTTTAGCAACCGAATCAGAATCGTCAATGCCAGTGCGCATATCACCCAAATCCACCATCGAGAATCGTTTTTCGTTTCAGTCAGAATCGAAATTGTGGCAGTCGGAGTTGGTGTTGGCAGTGGCTTCGGCGTAACGGCGGCTTGAGGAATCAGTGGCTCGGGAGGCATCGGATTGGGAAGCTCGTAAACCGTGCCGAACTTTTCGCGGTTTTCTATCCACCACTTGCGAATCGGAGCGACAACCTCCAAGTCGGCTTTTGCATTTGGGTCCGGAGGCGGCAACCCCGGAAAAACCCGGAAACTTGAAAGTGAACGTAGGACACCGATGATCCCATGTGTGAAACCACCCTCTCCATAATCTCCGTGCCACACAGCATAGAAGTCATTTTCAAATATTACAGGAGCAATGAGGCGAATGGTCCGCGCGTCGTAGAGGGCCTCCAATCCGCTGATCATAGATCCGACCCGCATATCTGCATCCTCGAGCTCATCACGTTTTGGGATGAGTATCCAGAGTGCCTCGTCGCACTGCTCAAAGCCTGCGAGCCGCTTAGCATCGCTTCCTTCCATAGCGAAGTCATTTCGAAGTAGCTCCACTCGCCGCACTTCGTCTTTTGCGTTCCTCAGCCCCCGTCGGGCAACGACATCGGCAGAAAGGCGAGCCCATAGCTTCTTTTCGTACTCGGCATCGCCAAGCAAAGGGCCGTCTAAGTCGGTTGATGGCACGATCTTGCCGGGATTTAGAGCACGGCGCTTCTTTGTAGCCTCGCGAATCGGAGACATATACTCGTTTTCAAATGCGTCATGCGCAGCCTTGTGTCGGAGTAGCTGGGTAGCCCTAAACTCTGACGTTCGAATATTTTGCGCAGGGGTGTCACCAAAACAGATCCCGCCAACCAAAAAGAGTGAGGCGGTGCAGATCGTGCGGATTATCGGGTTCATTGCGACACGTTTTTTAGAAGTTCTATCAAATTAGCGTGAATCACATCCCTTTCAGATTTCACAAGCCTTTTTCCAGTTCTGTCATAACACATGAGTCGGCCTCGGGCGTCATCCGGCAATACGTCCTCTGAGTAGTTGGGGCCAGGATCCCATGTGTGGTGGAGCCCGAGAAGATGCCCTATTTCGTGGGAATAGGAACCTAGACTACTGTCCAGAGAAGTGATTACAGCGAAACGGGCAAAAGGAGCCCCTAAGTTGTTCGCGAATGAACCGGGAAAAAGACCGTCAGGTTTATTCGGACTCGAGAATGTGTTCGCGAATCGGGAACAATAGATAGTGAAAATGTAGCCGCTGCTCCGGTTTGTATTCGCAAGGTTTGTGAAAAACTGTCCAACAGCGGCATTTCCTTGAAGAACGTTAAAAGTGGGTCTTCCGTCGGTATCCTCGTCCGGCAACGTCATGTCGTCGTCATCATCTTGAATGATCGTCTGCTTATCCACGGTAAAAAAGATATTCGCTTGCTCTCCAAATGTCGCGTTAAGTTCCTGCTGAAGTGCCGCGATATCGGGATCCGGAACGTCGGCATCTGCATCCAAATAAATCGAGCCTTTCCATTTCTGCCGCATCAGCAGTCGGACGACTTTAATTTTCAAATCTACGCGCGGGCGTGCGTCGATTTTCAGGGGAACTTTCAAGCCATTAGGAAGCAGTTCAGATTCTCCCATGCCAAACGGGCCCCCGCTTTGCGTCAAAACCAACCTTGTTTCACCGGGAACGACGCTAAGAATTGGAGTTCCTCCGAGCCTTGTAAGATCGATGCCTGGAGCGAAGAGGCCCGTACCCCATGTTCCAATTTCGGGCTGAATATCGAGAGTTACGGCGCGGTCACCGCCGATTGGCAGCATTTGCCAGTGCGGGTTCGACGCTTTATCGTATCCATAAACGGGATTTCCAGTCCATCGGCTCTCGTAGAAGCCAAATCCTGTGTTGAGGGAATAAATCGAGCCAGAACCGGGCGGGTCTTCTTTGAATGTGTATCCACCGGACGACAAAAACTCAGACCATGCGGCGTACGTGCGGACTTCTGCAAAACCCAATGGAATAAAGTGATACGTCTCGATTGATGCTTCTGCGGTCAGTAGCACTCGTGTGGTAAAGAAGCCGTCGTAAAGCTTTGACTGCGCAAACGGCCCATAGATGAAAAATGGGTTTGGGTCCACAGTCTCAGCCGATGCCGGTGCGTAATCCGGGTAGAAGTTTGAGAACGACGCGGAGCCTGTGGCAGGCTCCCAAAAGGGGTCAGCGAGGTACGACCACTCCCCGGCTCTCGTCAACGCGGGAACATCCTCAACGTATTCGATGCCGGTAGGCGGTGATGTCACGGCCCCAAAGTTGCCGGTAACTTGAATGTGTTGCGCAAGGTATTTGTAATTCTTACCCGCACCAGCCGGATCAATAAATTCCGCTGGTGCCGCGCCCGGTAGCCACACCCGGACTAGCGCCCAATTTTCAGTGTCTGTGGCCCTCATTACTCGTGTGTATGCTAAATTTGAAGCACTACTCAACGAGACGCGGACGGAATTTCTATTGATTCGCACTGCTTGCAATGAGGCTGGCGTCTGTGGCCGCGGGATTGTCATCGACTGTGCAGTACTAACGTCCGAGAGCCCAGCGGTATTTCCTGACTGCACTCCGACTTGTGCGGAGGACGGCAGGTGGAGAATCGAAACCCCGAATGCGATGGATAGAGTGATGGTTTTCATCGAGTTGGCTAGCGGTTGGCGGGAATGAGGAGCCATGTCTTGTTCGGCCCTACGCGCCCGATTTCTCTCACGGTTCCGTCTGCCAAGGTCTCGACGATTCGGAAAAATGTCTCGTTATCCGAGGTGTCCGCCCACTGTACGAGGCGGCTGCCGTCTGGATTTTCTGTGACAGTGACGGCGGCGGGTGCGCTGGGTGGGTCGACTGCCGGTGGCGGGATGTCGTGGGTCAAAGCATCAGTGCCGTCGAGAAACTCTTGGAGAGCATTGCGGCCATCGCCATCAACATCGGAATTCCAATCGGTCGAGATGTAGGGGCTCAGACCGTTGAGCAGTTCCCACCCATCTGGCAAGCCGTCGAGGTCTTCATCCGTGTCCGCGAGAAATCGAATGAACCTTTTTGGTGCGGACAAGGGGTCAATCTGGTCGCGGAGCGTGAGCCATTCGCGCTCCGCATCTATGGACACGGTCCCAAGAGGCACGAGGCGAGTATCGCCCGATTGCCAAACTCCACCGAGACTGCTTGTGATTTGAGGAAAGAGCACCGTACCTTCGATGGCTTTCCACCGTCTATACTCGAGGGTGAGGTGACCCATAGCATCGCGAGCAACGGTAAACCCGGAGCTTGGATCCGATGCCTTCGGGTTACTGCCGAGCGCAAATTCCATCAAGTTTGTGCGGCCATCGTGGTCGGGGTCCGTATTTCGCGCCGAGATTTCTGGAGCGGCGATATCTGCTGCGGTGAATACTACCTGCTGCCATTCGGTGAAGGTGATGGCCTGAACACAGCCGAGTGAACCAAGGAGCAATAACGTGAGGAGCTTCATTTTGCTATGCCTATAGGAGCGTATGCGCGGTGTCTAGCTGTAAACGGCTGGGCCTTTATGAGAGGAGTGACAGACTCCGAAATCTTGCAAATAAGAACCGCGGTGACAGAAGGGCGGTGACGACATAAGGACGGTGACAGACTGATTATTGCCGATTTTCATCCGGTCCATAGATTCTCCTTGCAAGAACTCCCTTACTCGTGCAGACGAAACGGCCATGCCAGCGCTGACATGGGACTCCGGAATCAAGTGGGACTCTACTCAATCGGGAGTTGTGTGGGATGGGCAGGCACCAACCAATAATACACACAAAATGGCAGAACAAGACCTCGCACAAGTCCGCGCTGATGACGCGTGGATCACTCAACACGAAACACTCCTCGATGCGGTCATCGCGCATATGGCAACCAAAGCCGTGAATCTCACGACAGAACAGCGGAAGAAAGCGCCGGGAATCGGGCCGGAGAACGCTTCGATGGTGGCAAACGGCGTGCTCATCATCCGGGACAATGCCGATTGGTTCCCCAGTCTCTACAAACGCGCTGAATTGCTTCTGGATAATACCGACCGCAATCAGTTGCTGCGCCTGAAAAGCAAATACATGCACATGGCGGAGACGTTCGACGACACGCTGCAAGCCGTCGAAAGCGACATCGTGCGCGGTGTGCTGGCGGCCAAGCCATACATCGAACAAAGCGCGGACCTGACCGGCCAGAACAACAATCTCGTGGCGGAGTTTCTGGATTGGTTCAAGCGGTTCGGCCCTGGTGGAGCGACGCCGACGCCGACGCCAACGCCCACACCCACTCCGACCCCAACCCCATAGGCGAACTCAACCGCGTGCAGGCGGTTTCCTGCGCAATGTGTAGGTAAATACCTCATGCGAGGCGAGTTGCTGTAGATGTAGAATCGCAACAAGCGCCTCCGAAGCTCGTAAAAACCGGGGTGGACCTCTGAAAATCGGAGGTCCACCTCGCTAAACCGAGGTCAACCTCGGGAAAAAGGAAGTCCACCTCGCTAAACCGAAGTCAACCTCGGGAAAAACGACCTCGACCTCGTTAAACAGAGGTCAACCTCGGAAAAGTCGAGGTCAACCTCGCGAAAACCGAGGTCAACCTCGGAAAAACCGAGGTCGGCTCAAGGCGACCGAAGTCCGGCGCGAATCGAAAAACCTGAATCTCTATTTTATGCCATTCGACCCAACCAAACCCGCAAACAACTCCGACCTTTCCTCGCAAGAAATAAGGAATCAGCTCAATGCGCTGAACGATCGCATCTTGTCGCTGGAAACATCAATCGCCAACACCGCGCAAAACCCGAACCTAAGTACTTTGAGCATCGCACTGAGCGATCCGCCGACGCGGGCGGAGGTGCAGCAGATGCTGGATTTCCTCAATACGCTGCTGACTCAGATCACGCGGGTATAGGCAGGGCGGGCGGATTTAGGCGAGGATGCCGCGGACGGTTTTGCCGAAGACGTCGGTGAGGCGGTAGTCGCGGCCTTGGAAGCGGTAGGTGAGTTTTGTGTGCTCGACGCCGAGGAGGTGCATCATGGTGGCGTGCATGTCGTGGACGCTGACGATGTCGGTGACGGCTTTGTAGCCGAAGTCGTCGGTGCCGCCCCATTGGACGCCGCCTTTTATGCCGCCGCCTGCGAGCCAGACGGAGTAGCCGAGCATGTGGTGGTCGCGCCCGCTGCCGCCCTGGCTCATGGGGGTGCGGCCGAATTCTCCGGCCCAGACGATGAGGGTGTCTTCGAACATGCCGCGCTGTTTTAGGTCGGTGATGAGGGCCATGCAGGCGCGGTCGATTTCGGCGGCTTTTTGTTTGATGCCGTCTTTGACTCCGCCGTGGTGGTCCCAGTCTTTGTGGTAGAGCTGGATGAAGCGGACGCCGCGTTCTGCGAGGCGGCGGGCGAGGAGGCAGTTGCTGGCAAAGGAGCCGTCGCCGGCTTTGCAGCCGTAGAGTGCGAAGGTGGCGGGGGATTCGGCGCTCATGTCCATGAGCTCGGGGACGCTGGCCTGCATTTTGAAGGCCATTTCGTATTGGGAGATGCGGGTGGCGATCTCCGGGTCATCGACGACGGTGTCGAATTTGGCGTTGAGGGCGTTGACGGCACCGACGACGTCGCCCTGCAATTCGCGGGAGATGCCGGGGGGATTGTTGAGGTAGAGGACGGGGTCACCTTTTCCGCGGAGGTGGACGCCTTGGAATTTGGCGGGGAGGAATCCGGCGGACCATTGCCGGGCGGCGATGGGTTGGTTTTGGCCGCCTTGGCCGAGCGAGGTGAGGACGACGAAGCCGGGTAGTTCCTGTGCTTCGCTGCCGAGGCCGTAAGTGGCCCATGCGCCCATGCTGGGGCGTCCGGGGATGCTGCTGCCGGTGTTGATAAAGCAGTGGGCGGGGTCGTGGTTGATGGCCTCGGTGTGCATGGAGCGGACGATGGCGATGTCGTCGGCGACGGAGCCGATGAGGGGGAAGAGTTCGTTCATCCACGCGCCGCATTGTCCGAATTGCTTGAAGCCCCACTGCGGGCCAAAGCACTTGAGCTCGGCGCCCTGAAGCTGGGCGATTTGCTGGCCTTTGGTCAGCGAGGGCGGCATCGGCTTGCCGTCCATTTTGGCGAGCTCGGGCTTCCAGTCGAAGGTCTCCAAATGGGAGGGGCCGCCGGCCATGGTGAGCCAGATGACGCGCTTTGCTTTTGCCGGAAGGTGGGTCGGGGAGATGAGCCCGCGCCATTGTTCTTCGGCGAAAAGCGAACCGAGCGCCAGCGAGCCGAGCCCGCGGGCGGCGTTGCCGAGGAAGGTGCGGCGGGTGACATTTTGTAGGACGGTCGGATTCATTGCGGTGGGATAAGTAGCGGGGGGCGGCGGGCTTTGAAAGAATCAACGCCAGCGCCAGAGCGTGAGGCCGTCGAGTTCGCGGATGAAGACGTCTTCGCCGCATACGGCGAGGTGCGCCCAAGTCTCGCTCTCGGAGATTTTCTTGGTGCCGAGGCGCGTGAACTTGTCGCCGGAAGCGTCCATTAAAAAGAGCGAGCCTTTGGTGTCGAGCCCGAGGACGCGTTCGCCGTTGGTGGCGAGGCTCACGTAGTCGCCGAAGCTCTCGCTGCTGGTCCAGCGCTCGGTGCCGTTGGCTGCGTCGATGGCCATCATGCGTCCGCTTTTCAGGCTGGTGAAAGCGGTGCCCTTTACCACGACGGGCGTCGTCATGTAGCCCTGCGATTTGTGCTCCCAAGCGGGCTCGACGGTCCATTTCCCCGCCGCTTCTTTCACGCGCCAGCC
>JAYSTZ010000105.1:0-1988 GCA_043719365.1 Verrucomicrobiaceae bacterium
TTCCTTGAAGAGTCGGCGCACCGTATGGTCGTAAAGTTCGTCCGCCTTGTAGCGATACGTCGGGTCGCGCTGATTGCGCGTGCGCACGTAGTCCAGCACGGTCTGCTTGTCCCGCACCATCGCCGAGAAGCGGAGAGGATGACGCTGAAGCACCTTGAACACTTCCCGCCGGACTTCAGGCAGGTCGTCCTTGGCATGGAAGTAGAGGGCCGTCTTGCGCGCCGCCGGTTGCATCGAGGACACGTTCTTGAAATACGGATCGGTCAGCAAATCAGCACGCAGTTTTTCCAACTCCACCGCAAGTCCCGCCGGGTCGGGTACATCCAGGAGGCCCACGGCGAAATAGCGGCTGCAACCCTCGGTGCCGATGAGGATGCGCCCCTTGCCGTCGAACAGCACCGGGTCACCGGCTTCATCCACGAAGAAATGCTTCGGCGGGGTTGATGGGTTGTCGCTCGTTTCGCTCATGCAGATTTCGTGGCCGAATGGTAGCGGATCAATTCATCCACGACAGCGACGTTCTCTTTCGTTGGTAACGCGAGTTGCGGCCCGTGCCCGACCGCATAGCCCAGCTCCCCGAACCATTCGAGGGCGACGGCTTCGACGATGGATTCGTTGTGGCTCATGGCGCTCTGTTATGCGACTACTGGCACCGGGTAAGGCCATTTCGCAGCCGCGTGGGCAAAAAGAACGTCGCCACGAGTAGCGATTGAAGTTTCATCCCATGTCTCCTTGTCGTGAAAGTAGCGATTCAGCGCGAGTGCTGAGTTCTTCAATATCTCCGGCTTCTTGATTAGAAACGCTGAGTTGGATACCGAACTATTAAGCGGCTGCGTCAGCAAAGTCAGATTCCCGAACGTGTTTTTTGCGCGGTCCCGCTTCGCCGTAGCCTCGACGTCTTCCGCGCTTCCTGACTTGTCGAACTGCTCAAGCCACGTCACGCCACGATTGCCGTTTGGAAATGGCCACTGCTCAATCCATTCCCCCGGAAGAACGTGCTCAACTGTCAACGCGGACAATATTTCAATGCGTTCAGCCCGGGGCTGATGCAGCCGCCGCTCGATCTCGCGCAAGGCATACTGGACCCGGCCCGGCCCCACGGAGTTGTAGGCAGGCTTCGCGAGCCACGCCTGTTTGAACCGCGCATCATCAGGCCAGACAACGCTGTCGCCCTTTTGCTCCACGAGTGCCGCCCTCAAGTTCTCGCGGTTGAACTGCGACTTGGCCAGCTTGCCGAGCACAGTCAGAAAGAAGCGGTTGTAGTTTTTAGTTCCCAAGTCGCATACCGCACGGCGGAAAATGTATGACTCAAGGTCTTCAAGCATTCCAGCGAGTTCATCCTCGCTTGGCTTAGCGCCCATCATTCCCAACACCAGCGGATAAACGGTGCTCAAGTCGAAGATGCGGAGAAAGGTGGAAAACCGCCCAATCGGAGTGTTCGGGTCTGGCTCAATCAATTCCCGGAAATAGGTCCTGTAGTTACCCAGGTTTTCCAATTCCGCTTTGACCGTAGGGAACGGATTGGCCGTTTTGATCCAATCTTTGTATTCATTGTAGAGGCGGGAAATCAGTGCTTCTTGCCTGCGGTGTAGCGTGAGGTAGTGCTGGAGAAAGATGTCGGATCGCGGTCGAAGCAACCGACCTTGCTTCTCAGGCACGCGCCAAAACTCCTCGTCAAATGGCAGCCAATACTCTTCGTAGAGTTCCTGCTGTGACTCGTTCTTTTGAGCGGCACGCAAGAAGATGAAGTTCCGAAGCAAGTCAGATGGAAGCAACGGCTCGCCGCGCGCGTTCAAGGTTTCAAAGATTACCTGAGGATCGTCATCACCCTCCAACTCAACTGTCACGACCTGCAATGCGCCACGCAGAGCTTCGTGCATCGCCGCTACTCTAGCTGGTAAGGGCTGAGGGTGCTCCTCGCTTTTCATGAACGCTGTGAGCTGACCGTAAAAGAACGTGTAGCACTCGATCATCTTGAGTCTCGGATC
>JAYSTZ010000106.1:0-4537 GCA_043719365.1 Verrucomicrobiaceae bacterium
GTCAGGGGAATACCCCGAAGTCGCCTGCGAGCACTACGATCGCTCCGGTTCAATTTTCCGGCGAGTCGAATGATTCCGGATATGCAGCCCGAGATCTCAACCCCGAGATCGGAACAGCGCGCGTTTTTCTGCCTGAAAAAGCGGGCGTTATTATCGCGCACGAATTGCCCCCGCACAATAAACGCTCGTCAAAAAACGAGTCGTTCCAAGCAAGTCGCGAATCGGCACCGTCGATTGTTCGGAGCGACCGTGTTTCCACCCCGCCCATTGACGAACGTCCAGCGACATTGCCCAGCCAGCTTTTTGCTACGGGCGGGCTCGTCGCCTCGACTCCCCAACCCCCACAATCACGTTCAGTCGAGCCCTCGCAATCGGTGAAACCCCAGCCTCCAAAAACTGCGGTGATGCAGAATCCCGCGACGGTGCCTGACGCCAAGTCACCTGCGCCCACCCCGGCACCACGCAAACCCGCAGGAGCCATCGCCTCGACGCCTACGGTGAATCTTCCAGCGCAGGAAAATCCACTGCCTGCGGATAGTCTATCACTCCGTCTCCCAAAATTTCTCAACGAAGAAGCAGAACTTTATCGCACCCAGTACGGCGAAGAAGCATACGCCGCGCGTATGCACGAGGCTGCCTTGAGCCCTGAGCCCTCCGCGCCGGGTCGCTGATTTACGTGCGATTGGAAATGGAGAGCAACCTAAGGCGCTAAGGCTTCGCGACGAATTCCCTAGCCAGCCTTGCCCCTTCGGCGAGTTGCTGCCGTGTGACTCTTCCGTTGTCCAAGATATCGATGAGGTATTTCTGGCCGCTGACTTCCGCCTGATCTGCACTTAGTGCGAGCCATTTACACGCTTCCACTGGATCTGCTTTCACCCCGGTTCCTTCATCATACATTCGGCCCAGATTCAACTGTGCGCGGGCCTCCCCGCGCTCCGCTGCCAGACGGAACCAAGTGACCGCTTGTGCTACATCTTTCTCGACTCCGAATCCGTTCTCATACATCACGCCGAGGGAATTCTGCGCCGCCGCACTTCCCTGCGCCGCCGCAAGTCGGAACCATCGTGTGGCTTCCGAGAAGTCCTTCGCGATCCCGTCTGTGCCCTTCAGGAAATAATCTCCGAGCCGCACCTGAGCCGTCACGTTGCCTGCTTCCGCAGCGCGTTGGTAATATCGGAGCGCCTCATCCATGTTCTTTTCGGTCGCTACGCCGGAGGCGTGCATCCAGCCGAGATTTGTCAGCGCCACCGGATCATTTGCCTTGGCCGCTTCTTTGAAGAGCCGCATCGCTTCGGTATGGTCCAGGGGGACGCCATGACCCTCAATGTACATGCTGCCAAGATTCGCTTGCGCCTTCGCGTGCTTTTGGTCTGCGGCTTTTCGGAAGAACTCCGCAGCTTTCACCAAATCCTTTGGCATCCCCTCTCCGCGAAAATAAGCGCGCCCCACAGCATACAGGGATTCCGCATCACCCTTGGCGGCTTTTTCGCTTTCCGCACCGAGATCGAAGTCCCCGCCGACGGCTGCGAGCGGTCCGGAAAAAAGCAATGTCGCGAAATAGAAACAGAAGAGGTGGCGTGGCAAATTCATCGTCCTACACTAACCCCGACTGCATCCCCTGAACACGTCACATTTCAGACACGTGTTTGTTTCGGAACGAAGACCCGCGTCTTATTTCCGGAACAGAGACGTCACAGTGTGTAACTTGTGACTTCGGCCCTTTGTATAAACAGTGGAAACCAGCTAAAGCACAGAAAAACTCACCAAAATAACTCCATGAATATTGCAACAATGATACGACAGAAACTACGGCGGGCAGCGCTCGCAATCGGCCTCCTCGCCGCAGCGACCGCGACTACACACGCGGTTCTTCCCTACACCGATGGCGACGTCTTTATCGGCTTTCGCGCAACGAGCGGAAAAGGTCAGTTGAAAGACATCCTCATCAACGTAGGACCGGTCTCCCAGTTCACCACAGCGGGAACTTCCTTCACCGTCGATCTCGGGCCCAACGCAGCCGCAGACATCAGCCGGGAATTCGGCACCAACTGGCACTCGCGCCCCGAAGTTCGCTGGAGTGTTAGCGGTATGCAGTTTAGTGCCGGTACCTCCGGCCTCCGCAATCGCACGCTCTTTGCCAGCCGCCGCGAAGTGAAGCCGGGCGAGCAGTCAGTCAACTGGGACACCGCTTCCACAAATGCGCAGAATTTAGTGTGCTCAAGCACCATTGCCGTGATGCGCGACAAGTTTAAGGCCGGCAACAGCAATCCTGATCAGGCGGAGTCCGGCACCAAATCGGTGGTTCAAGAAGCTGGCTTTCCCCAAAGCTACGCGTCGTTTATGAACGGTGGCGTTTCTTATAGCTATTTTCAGGACAGCGATGTCGGAATCGAGAATACATTCGCCAACGGTGCGCAGAACTCGGTTCTCGATTTTTACGTCATTCAACCTTACGTGAGTGGCGGTTCGCCGAGCCCTGCCCCGCTCACCGGAGCATTCCGCATCGACAGCAATGCAGTCCTCACCTTTTCACCGACGATTGCGCCATTCGCAACGCCTGCACTGAGTTTCGCGCTTCCTACAGCTTCCGTGAATGAAGACGTCGCCGGTGGGAAAATCACCATCGCAATCAACCGTTCCGTCAAAACGAATACCGCAGTCACTGTGAACTTCAGCACTACGGAACTCACTGCCATCGACGGCGAAGACTTCACCGGGCAGGTGGACACAGCCGTTTCATTCGGAGTGGGCGAAACCACAAAGACCGTGGATGTCACCATCCTCGATACCGCCGGGCGCAAGCCAAACCGGACGTTTAAAGGAACGCTCGCCGTCGCCTCGGCGGACGGAATCGTCGCGGACCCGGTCGAGATGATTATCACGATCGTCGAGACCGACCCCGAGCCCTCCACCGTCGTCCTCAGCGCTGCGACTTACAGCATCGCGGAAAACGGGGGCAACCTCGTCGTGACCCTCACTCGCTCCGGCGTCACCACGACAGCCGTGGATGTGAGCGTCAGCACGACGAACGGCACCGCCCTCGCTGGCACCGACTTCACCGGCCTCACGAATAGCGTCGTAAGCTTCGCCGCGAACGAAGTGACGAAAACCGTGAACATCCCGATCACAAACCGCGCCGGATATTTCGGCGACCGAACATTCACCGTCGCTCTCTCGAACGGCACTAACGGCGCGACATTCGGCACACCGAGTTCCGCCATCGTGACCATTCAGGAACTCGACCCGCAGCCCGCGACGCTCGCATTGAGCGCGGCGACCTACACGATCGCGGAGAACGGCGGCAATGCTGTCATCACCGTCAATCGCACCGGCTCGACCGCGCCGGTCAGCGTGAACTTTAGCACGGCAAATGGCACCGCACTCGGCGGCACGGACTTCACCGCGCAGGCGAATACGTCGGTCGATTTCGCGCAGGGCGAGACGAGCAAGGTGGTCAATGTCGCGATCATCAACCGCGCAGGCTTCGCAGGAAATCGCGCATTTGGCGTGGCCATCTCCAGCCCGACCGGCGTCGGTCAGCTCGGAACTCCCGTCACGGCGACCGTGAACATCACCGAGACCGACCCATTGCCGCCAGTGCCAGTCGTCGCAGGCTCATACAATGGCCTCATCATCCCTACCGGCACAACGTCGCACAACACCTCCGGCTCCATCACCCTCAAGGTCACGCCCGTCGGCGGATTCAGTGGCAAGGTCGCCCTCGGCGGCTTCTCGTTCTCGATTAAAGGAACCCTCGCAACCACCGGCGATGCAAAGTTCGGCAAGGACGCGACCGCAACGTTGCCGCTCATCGGCAAAGCGAAGCCGCCCGTGGCGCTCGGCAATCTCGCCCTGCATTTGGAGGCCGGAAAACTCACCGGCACCATCGGCAACGTAGCGACAGTGGACGGCGACCGAGCGTTCTACGACGGCAAGGTCAATCTCGTCAGCAGCGAGTTCCTACTCACCAACAAAGGCAAGTTCACAGTCGTCATCCCATCGGAGACCGTCTCCGCCGCCATCCCGCAAGGCGACGGCTTCGGGGTTGTATCCGTCACCAAAAAAGGTGCCGCTAAATTCGCCGGGGTCCTCGCGGACGGCACAAAGTTCAGCGCAGCTGGTGCGCTCTCGCAGGCCAACAAAGTGGCTGTCTATGCGCTGCTGTATGCAAAGAAAGGCAGCTTCGCCGGAGCATTCACTCTCAACACCGCACTGGCCGACAGCGACCTCACTGGAGCCGACTTCCTATGGATCCGCCCCGCGCAGACCAAGGTGAAATACTACCTCGCAGGCTGGCCCGTCGGCACGAAGGTCGATGTTCTGGGCGCAAAATACGTCGTCCCCGCGAAGGCGGAAAACAAGAGCGTCTTCCCGTTCCCGAACGGAAGCGGAATCGCAGTGATGACCTTCGCCGATGGCAAGCTCACCGGACCGCTCAACAAAAACGTGAGCATTTCATCCGCGAATAAAGTGACGAACTCCCCGACCGCCACCGACAAGACCTACAAGCTCGGCATCACATCCAGCAGCGGCGCGC
>JAYSTZ010000107.1:0-4528 GCA_043719365.1 Verrucomicrobiaceae bacterium
CCACAGACACGACATCCTTCGCTGAACTATTTCAGAATTCAAGGGGCCGAGACGGCCCCTCTACTGTCCAAGCAGTCGCTCCCACTCGTCCTGCTTGAATCCCGTCGTCCCGCCTTTTGCGGTGAGCAGGAACGGGCGTTTCACGAGATTGCCGTTGCCGGCTAGAAGCGCGAGCGCCTCGGCTTCGCTGAGCTTCGGCAGACGGTCTTTCATGTTGAGCGCCTTGTAGTCGAGTCCACTCGTATTGAAGAGCCGCTTCAAGTCCCCGACGTAGCCAAGCATCGCCTTCAACTCGGCCACAGTCGGAGGCGTCTCGCGGATGGGGACGGTGGAATGTTTCACGTCGTGCTCTCGCAGAAATCGCAGCGCTTTGCGGCAGGTGTCGCATTTTTCGTAGATGAATACCCTGGTGCTCATTTTGGTTCTCCGATGGTTTTTAGGATTACGTCTGCGTAGATTCGGTGCCCATAGTCGTTTGGGTGATTGAGGCCGTTGCCGGAGATATCCATGTGCTTTTTCCGGTCGGAAATCGCGGTCCATGTCGTCGTGACATCGGCGAACGCCACGCCGGGACCGGTGAGTTTCGCCTGCTCCGCCGCGTAAAGTGGATAGATGTCCGGCTTCGCGTGGATCCACTCGCTGTTCGCGGTCATCGATGAAATCAGGATCACCGTGCAGTCCGGCAGCGCGGCGCGGACGGGCTCGTAGATTTGTCTCAGGAGTTTGGCAAAGTCTTCGGGCCTACGATTGCCAGAGGCGTCATTCATCCCGAACGCGACGAGAAAAAGGTCGGGCTTCTCGGCAATGGCGTCGGCCACGCGGGTCACGCCCCAAGCGGAATCCATTCCGCCTTTTGAAATGTTCACTAGCGTGGGTTTCACGCCGAATCGCGCTTCGATTCCCTGCGCGACTAGCGTTGGATAGCCCGGCTGATTCGGCGCGGCCTTGGAAAGCGCCGACGCGTCGGCTTCTGTCGAGATACTGTCGCCGAGCATCACGATCTTGAGCGGTTGTTTGTTTTTGAGTCGTTCGCGCAGGGCGGCGAGGTGCGGGCTCGCGGAAATGACAGGCGCTTTCCAATCGTCGTCGCTGGCATAAGTCGCCCCTGACTGCATGTCATGGAGCACGCGACCGGGGCCATAAAACATCCAGTTCTCGCTATCGCGTTGCGAGCGGTAGGAATTGGGCGCGTTTGGAGCGGGGTGCAGTTGGGCGTTCGTGGAAAACGGGATACGCGACTCCGCCGTGAGCGTGATTTCGCGCGCTCCTGGTTGCCAAATGTAGTCGCGCCCAAGTTCGTAGGTGGCCTCGCGCGAGGAGCTGAATACGCGAGGCGGTTCCTTCGGGATTCGCAGCAGCGTCGCTTTCGCCGTTTGGCGTGTCTCGCCCGTGAAAAGGAGTGATTCGTTTTCGGTGAGCGACTCGGCCGCTGCTGAAAGGGCGAGCGCTGCGCAGAAGATGATGGAAAAGTATTTCATCGGATAAGCGGCGAAGCTGCGGGAATTTTGCGGCGGTGGCAACATCGCTCCGGCATCGTTTGACGGACGGAGTCTATCGCGCCATCGTTGACGTATATTAAACAGCCGACGACAGCCCGGCTTGCTAAGAATAACTGTCCCAATAGATTCATTGTCACGCATGACCGTTCGTATTTCAGCACTTACCTTCGCAGCCGCCGCAACGCTCGCGCGCGGAGAGGCTCCCGACTTCAACCGGGACATCCGCCCCATCCTTTCGAACAACTGTTTTCACTGCCACGGTCCCGATGAAAAGGAGCGCAAAGGTGGAACGGACGGATTGCGGCTCGATACCGCAGAGGGCGCTGCGGCGGACCTTGGCGGTTACGCAGCGATTGTTCCGGGGAATCCCGAGAAGAGTGAGTTCTTCCGGCGAATCATCACGGATGAGTCCGATGATTTGATGCCGCCGGGTAAGACGGGCAAGAAGCTCACGCCGCGTGAAGTGGGGCTTTTGCGGGATTGGATCAAAAGCGGCGGCAAATACGAGAAGCATTGGGCTTACGAGCCGCCCGTGCGGAAGGCGGTGGCGGGGGGGATTGACTCGTTTATCAGCACTCGGCTTGCGAAGGAAAAGCTCGCGCTTCAACCCGAGGCAGATCGCGCGACGCTTGCACGGCGTGTGACTCTCGACCTCACGGGGTTGCCGCCTTCCGCAGAGGAAGCGGACGCATTTCTCAAAGACGCCGCGCCGGGTGCCTACGAGCGCTACGTGGATGCACAGCTCGCGAAGCAATCGTATGGCGAGCACTGGGCGCGGATGTGGCTGGACCTAGCGCGCTATGCGGATTCCGCCGGATATGCGGACGATCCTTCGCGGACGATCTGGGCGTTTCGCGATTACGTGATCCGGTCTTACAATGCCAACAAGCCGTTCGACCAATTTACCATCGAGCAAATCGCCGGCGACCTGCTCCCGAATCCGACCGACGACCAGCTCATCGCGACGGCATTTCACCGGAATACGATGACCAACTCGGAAGGCGGCACGCAGGACGAGGAGTTCCGGAGCGCTGCGATTGTGGATCGCACGAATACGACGATGGCCGTGTGGATGGGCACATCGTTCGCCTGTGCGCAGTGCCACACGCACAAGTTCGACCCAATCTCGCATCACGAGTATTTTCGGATGTATGCGTTCTTTAACAATAGCGAGGACGCGGACCGGCGTGACGAGGCTCCGCTGCACAGCTTTCTAGGCGAGGCCCAAAAGCAAAAGCGCGCGGAACTGGAGAAGGGAATCGCCGGGGCGGAGGCGAAGTTGAAGACTCCGCCGCCTGCTCTCATGGCATCCGCAGAGAAGTGGGCGCGCGAATTTCCAGCGAGTCTGAACTGGCACGCTGCGCTCCAGGTTTCCGCAAAAGCAGCGTCGGGAATTGCGCTCACCGTCGATGCCGAGGGAGCCGTGCTCGCCGCGAAAAACGAGGGGAAGACGGATACCTACGCGCTGGAGTTTGCCGGCGGGGAGTCGCTCAAGACCGCTTCCGCGCTGCGTATTCAGGCGCTGCCGCACGACTCGCTTCCGGGCAAGGGGCCGGGGTTTGCGGGCGGAAATTTTGTGGTGACGCGTGTGCGCGCTGAGATCGTGCCGGCGGCTTCCGCGCCGGGTCCGGTCGCGCGTTATGTTCGCATCGAGTTGCCGGGCAAGGGGAAGATCCTTCAGCTCGCGGAAGTGCAGATTTTTTCCGCTGGCGAAAACGTCGCGATGAAGGGCGAAGCGACGCAGAGCAGCACTTACGCGGATGCTGGGGCGAAGCGCGCGATCGATGGAAACACTGCGGCGCAATACGAGAAGGGCTCCGTCGCGCACTCTGCGGAATCGGACAATCCTTGGTGGGAGGTTGATTTGAAATCCGCACACGCACTGGATCGCGTGGTGGTTTGGAGCCGCGCAGAGATTCCTGAGCGGCTCGAAGGGTTCCGGATCGTGGCGCTCGATGATAAGCGGCAGACGGTATGGGAAAAGACGGACAACAAATCCGCTTTGGAAATCCCGTTCGATCTCACGGGTCGCCGGGAGGTCGTATTTAGCGATGCCATCGCGGACTTTACGCAGGCGGATTTTGACGAGGCGGGAGTCCTTGCGACTGCGGGGAAGCCTAAAAAGAAGGGCCCGCAGAAAGGCTGGGCGATTGGCGGCGGAGTCGGCAAACCGCACTCCCTCACGCTCCTAGCGGCGACACCGCTGGAGCTCCCAGCAGGCGCAAAGCTTGCGGTGACAATCGAAACGAAGTCCGCTTTCCCGTCGCACAATCTCGGGCATTTCCGGATTGCTGCGACGAGCGATGTCCGCGTTGCGCAGGTGATGGAGGTGCTCGACAGCGCGCAGGCTGCGCGGAAGAAAAACGAAGGCTCCGAGTGGGCTCTGACGGATCTTCCAGCGGCGGAACGTGAGGCGTTTTTGAAGAACTTCTACGTTCAGGAGAAAGCGCCCGAGATGCAGCCGGACCGCGATAAACTTGCCGCGCTCCGCAAGGAAATCGGCGACCTCAAACCGGACACCGTGCCCGTGATGCGCGACCTCGCCGTGGGCAAGGGACGTAAGACGAACATCCACATCCGGGGCAACTATCTCTCGCTCGGCGATGAAGTCACCGCCGGAGTCCCCGCCGTTTTCCCGCCGCCGCAGGCAGGCGCTCCCATGGACCGGCTCACGCTGGCTCGCTGGCTGGTGGATGCGAAGAACCCGCTCACCGCCCGCGTGGTGGCGAACCGGTATTGGGAGGCGATTTTCGGTATCGGGCTTGTGCGGACGAGCGAGGAATTTGGCGCGCAAGGCGAGCCGCCCACAAACCCGGAGTTGCTCGATTGGCTCGCCGTGGAACTGATGGAAAAGAAATGGGACACGAAGGCGTTTTTGAAGACGCTTGTGACCTCCGCTGCATACCGGCAATCGTCGAAAGTCACGCCGGAGGCGCTGGAGCGCGACCCGGAGAATCAGCTCGCATCGCGAGGGCCTCGCGTCCGGCTCAGCGCGGAAATGGTGCGCGACCAGGCGCTCGCGGTGAGCG
>JAYSTZ010000108.1:0-1977 GCA_043719365.1 Verrucomicrobiaceae bacterium
TCGCCCGACGGCTCGACGTTCAAAGCCGTGGACGACGTGCCTCTTATCAAGAGCAGCAGCGGGAGTTTCCGCCCGATGGATGCAAAGTTCGCGCCCGACGGCTCGCTGTACATCGCGGATTGGTACAACCCGGTCATCGGCCACTATCAAGCGAGCTTCCGGCATCCGGACCGGGATAAAGTCCACGGGCGGATTTGGCGCGTGACGGCTCGGGATCGTGCATTAGTAAAGCCGCCCGCGTTTTTGCGCACCGGCACCGCAAGTCCCGTGGCGGATGTCGTGAAGGGGCTGGAGAGCGATGAGAGATTTGTGCGGGATTTTGCGCGGAGGATTTTGGGGGCGATGAAAAAGGGTGTGGTTTTGAAGGCAGTGGATGGTTGGGCGTTGAACGTGGAAGGGAGCGACAAGCCGAAGGGAACGGGGAGCGCGACCGTCCCGGTCGCCGTTGCCGGCATCCTGCCGGGAACACAGAACGCCGCCCCTGCAAACGACGCGGTAAAGACGGAGAACGCGCAACGTGCATCCGGCAAGATGCCGGACGCAGCGACCAAGATGGTCGCGCTCCCCGCGTGGAACATCTTTGATGCGCTGTGCGTGCATCAGTGGCATCAGGTTTCGGTTCCCCTGTTAGTGAAGCTCGCCTTCGATTCGGGTGAGCCAAGTCTGCACACGTATGCGTGTGGGTTCGTTGTGCAAATGATGAGCCCAGAGGTTTGGCATTACGTGGACCCGCTGAGCGGCGATTCCTACTTGGACAACTACAATGCAGAAGTCGCAGGGAACGTGATTGAGAGCGCGGGAAATGACTCCCCCCGAGTCCGCCTCGCAGCAGTGATTGCATCCTCAAGCATCCCAAACGCTGCCGGAGTGATGATCGTATTAAAAGCCAGTGAATCGCGAACCGACCCCGCAATCTCCTTCGCCCTCCGCGAAGCCACCGCACGCCTCAAACCTGTGTGGGAACCCATGCTTGCCCTTCCCTACAAAGGCGGACTCACCGAGGAACAAATCGCCTTTCTCCGCAACCCCGCCGCCGTGAAACCGGCAGCACCGAAAGCCGATCCCGTCGTCGCCAAATTCGTCGCCGACGCGCTGAAGCCCGGTGCCGTAGTCGGTAAAGCGACGCCGGAGTTTGTCGCCGCGCTTTCCGCCGAAGTCCGCGCGAAGGGCGACGCCGCGAAAGGCGCAGCCGTCTTCAAAAAGGCCGAACTCGGCTGCACCGCCTGCCACAAGATCGGCAACGACGGCGGAACCATCGGCCCGGATTTGAACAACATCGGAAGCGCCCAGCCGCTGGACTTCATCATCGGCGCAGTCATCGAGCCCTCGCGCGAAATCAAAGAAGGCTTCGAAGCCCGCATCGTGACGACCAAGGCCGGGGCCACGCACACGGGCTTCCGCCGAGCCAGCGCGCCCGACGAGCTCGCGCTGTTCGACGGAGCCACCGGCAAGGAAACCAAACTGAAACTCACGGACATCGCCGACAACAAACCGCTAGGCTCCCTCATGCCCGCCGGCCTCGTCCAGAAGCTCAGTCGCGAGGAATTGCGCGACCTTTTCGCCTACCTCACCTCGCTCGGGAAGGCGAAGTAGTGACGACTGATCGTCACAGCTTGCGGACTAACTCTTCCGAGGAAGAGCGACCTTGCCGGTGCGGGTGAGCGCCGTGATTCCGAACGGCTCCATGAGCGAGATGAACTTGTTGATCTTGCTCTCGTCGCCAGTGACCTCGATGGCGAAGTTCTTTGCCTGTACGTCCACGATCTTCGCGCGGAAGATATCACAGATTTGCATGATCTCGGCGCGGGTCTCGCGGGCGATGCTCACGCGCATGAGGATGAGTTCGCGGTCCACATACTCACCGTCGCGGAAGTCCTGCACTTCGATGACGTCGATCAGTTTCGCGAGCAGCTTCCCGACTTGGTCGAGGACGCGGTCGTCTCCCCGGACGACGATGGTCATCCGGGAGGTCGAGGG
>JAYSTZ010000109.1:0-11324 GCA_043719365.1 Verrucomicrobiaceae bacterium
GCCCGCAGCGTGGACGCCTTTTACCAGCCCGTCCTCCATTTCGACAATGCGGTCTGCGAAAGAAAAAATACGGCTGTCGTGAGTGACGACGATGACGCAGCGGTCCGGACGGCACGCGCTGGCCTGGAGCAGTTCCATGACCTTGCGGCCCGACGCCGCGTCGAGCGAAGCCGTAGGCTCGTCGCAAATCAGCAGCCGGGGCTGATGCACCAGCGCCCGCGCGATCGCGACGCGCTGCTGCTGCCCGCCGCTCAGCTCGCGAGGATAAGCGTTCAGCCGTTTTCCGAGCCCGACTTCCGTGAGCAATCGCGCCGCCTCCGCCTCCGCCGCACGCGTGCTGGAGCCGTTGAGAAGGAGTGGGACGCTCGCGTTTTCCGTAATCGTCCATGTCGGCACGAGATTGAACTGCTGAAAAATAAACCCCACATTTTTCCCGCGAAACGCCGTCAGTTTCCCCGAGCCAAGGCGAATCAAATCCGTGCCGAAAACCTCCACGCTGCCCGCATCCGCCCGCATCGTCCCGCAAAGCACGCTGAGAAAGGTGGTCTTCCCGCAACCCGAAGGCCCGACAATCATGACCAACTCGCCGCAAAACGCGTCGAAGTCCACGCCCTTGATCGCCTGCACCGCCGACTCCCCGCGGCCAAATGTTTTTGCAACGCCGCGAGTCCGCACGGCCAAAGGCTGCACGCTCATCGGGAAACTTTTGATCGCATAATGATCCACCCGGGATTCAAGACATGAACTCCCCTAAACATATCGCACTCCAACTTGAAAACGCTCCGATCCATCGCGCAATAAGGAAACACCCGGAGCGCGCAAGGGTCAAGTGCCGGGCGCGACGCCGGGATGGTCGAGTTGCGCGGTGATTTGCGCCTCTTCGATGAACCGCACCAGCGCATCGAGATCGACGGAACTGTGCATTCGCTTCATCGCCACGCGGCGGCGGAGTGAATTCTCCAGCTCCGCCTGACCGAGCAGCACTTTCTGGCCGGGATAAATGCGAGTCGAAGAACCATCGCTCGCAAGCCGTTGCCCCGCGACAAACGTCCCATTGCTGCTGCCGAGGTCTTCGATGTAAGTCTCGTAATACTTCACAAACATCCGCGCATGGCTGCGCAAAATCCCACCGCCCTCACAGACGATGTCGCACCCCGAGTCGCGCCCAATCGTATAGTCGCCCGGCGGCTTCGTCACACGGAGTAGCTCGGTGCCTTGAAAGGTGATGATCATTTCGGTCTGCGAGGTTTTCATAAAATGGAAGCGCAACGACAAGGAGCGGCGACATTCCTGTCGCCGTAAACCAAACGCGAAGCGCCAATCTCTTCCCGGTGGCACGCGGTATTGATCTGCGCTTCGCGGTTGTGAGTCGGCGACAAGAATGTCGCCGCTACTTGTCTAAAGATCGCGTAATTCTTCATGGAGATACAGTGTGTATTCGCTTTCGCGGAGCTTCGCAAAACCGGGATTGTTGCGGATGTAGCGCACGCATTTACAGAAATGCTCGGTGTCGCGCACTAGCCTGTCGAAGTAATCTCTTTGCCAAAACGCATCGTCGCTCATCCGCCGCCCGAGCACGACACCAGCGGCTCGCGACGAAGCTCCCTTCCACGCTTTCAGTAGCTCGCTCAATTCGACCCCGCTGCGCATACTGAAAAGCAGATGCGCGTGATTCGGCATGATGACCCAGCCGTGATGCAAATAGCGGTCGCCGTCAAACTTCGTAAAAACTCCCTCCACAGCCGAGCGCACATCAGCTCGACGAAGTTCACATTCTCCATGCCCATCATCCAGGCAGCGTTCCAGTGCGCCGGAGAATTTTTTGTGATACTGCGCCTCCTGCTCCGGCGTCCACGGCTCCGGGTTACACTGCATCCATAAGTCGCGCTCCGCCCGCCATTGATCCAGCAGCTTGGAGGGAATCGAGTCAGCCAATCGGAACGTGAGAAAGTAAGTCGCCCCCGGTTGGTCCCAATGGGGCAAGCGGTTCCGCCCGACAATCGTTTCCGCCCAAGGGTTAAAGAATCTCAGTTCCATGCAAGCGGGATACACGCCGCGAAGCGCAACGACAAGGAGCGGCGACATTCCTGTCGCCGTAAATCAAACGCGAAGCGCCAATCTCTTCCCGGTGGCACGCGGTATTGATCTGCGCTTCGCGGTTGTGGGTCGGCGACAAGAATGTCGCCGCTCCTTGTCATAAACACTCCAGCAGCTCCGCCAGTTCTGCGTTGATGTCCTCGGAGGTTGGCTCGTCGAGCGTTGCGGCGACGCACTCTAGCAGCAGTTCGCGCCATCGGGAGCGGAGGCGGGAGATGTGGCTTTTCCCCGTACCGCCGGGCATTGCGAGCTGCGCGGAAAGGGCTTCGATGCTGGGTTGCGGGCCGGATTCGCCCACACCAAGCATCGGGCGCATCGCGAGAAAAAGCCCCCTTTTCCCTCCGCTGCATACTCAATGGATATCGCGTGGAGTGTGGATTCCAGCAGCGTCGTCACCCAGCGGCGCTGAAAGAGACGGTCCGGCGAAAGTCGGTCCACGGGCTCGCGGTGGAAGCGTTCTTCGGCGTCCATCGCATCGAGCGAGATGACTCGCCCGTAGCCGCGTTTTTCCGCCGAATCGTGATCGTGTGCATCGGCGAGAAACCGGCGCAGGCAGGTGAAAAGGAACGTGCGCAACCGGCCTTTGTGCTCATCCGCAGCGGCGAAAAAGTCCTTTTCCAAAACACGCACGAAGAAGCCTTGGGCGAGGTCTTCCGCATCGTGCGGTGATTTTCCAGAATGCCGGATGAAGGCATAGACGGGATACCAATACGCGGCGCAAATCGACGCCATCGCCTTGGGCGCATCGGGCGAATGCGCGTCCACTGCACGGCGGACGAGGCTCCAGTGAGTGGTGTGTAGAGAGTGCGGTGAGAGATGTTCCATCACGGAGGTGGTGCGGTTTTTGGGAAAGAACGGTTGCACCAAGTTGTATGGGGCTATCGGAAGACAATCGCGGGCTCCGCGCGGAACACTTTCAGCAGGCCGACGCTGGCCGCGAATATGCAGATAAATACGATCACAGCGGCGGCGAATGCGAGCACCTGCCACGGGAGGAAAAACGGCGGTTCGCCGAATTTCACGAATACCCAGCCGACTGTCGCGGTGAGCCCGGTGCCAAGTCCAAAGCCCATCACACCAACGATGAGCGCTTGTAGAAACACCATTTCCGCGAGAAGCGCATTGCTCGCGCCCATGGCTTTGAGCGCGGCGAGATTGCGCACATTTTCATACACAAAAAGATAGAACGTTTGTCCGGCGATTGCGATTCCCACGATGATTCCGAGGATCACTACGGAGCCAAACGAGATCGGGATGCCCGTGTATTTTATGTACCAAGCAATCGTGTTATCCTGAAACTCTTGACTGGTGAACGCCGTGAGTCCGGGGATCGCTTTGATGCGCGCAGTCACGGCATTCATGTTTGCGTCGGCACGGGGCTTCGCGAGGACGAAGGAGAGCATTTTTCGCTGCTGCGGCACATATTCCAGCGCCCTGTCGTATGTCGTGTAAACATAGGGCTGGCCGAGGAAACTTTGCTCCGCGATACAGATGCCGACGACGCGCGCCTCCTTGTCATTGATCTCAAAAACATCGCCAACTTTCAAATCGAGCCCTTTGGTTTTGAACTTCTTCACCGCGATTTGATCCACGACCACGGCATTCGGCAGGCGCAGATCTTCCACGTTCCCCTGCGTCATTCGCGGCGGGCGTCCCACGAGTGTGGCGCTGTCCAGACCGAGAAGTTGGATTTGCTGAAAGGAGCCGTTCGGCAGTCGCGTCTGAATGATGCCGGCATACAGCGGCACAGCCCATTCGACGCCCTCAATGCTCCGCACGCGATTCACCTCGATGTCGCGCATCGGGACGCTCTCGTTCACCTGTTCCACCTTGGCATCGCACACCCAGATCGGCACATCCACATTCCGCACGGTCGCCGTGGTCCACAGCATCAGCCCGCAAAAAACGCCGGACTGCTGGGTCATCAGAAGTGCGCATACGGTAAGTCCGCCAATCAGCATGATGAACTTCGCCACATCCCCATAAAGCATCTTAAGCGCGAGCCGATACATGATGGAGCAGACAACACGCGGAACACCAATCGGTCAAGGGAGGAGGGGGATTGTTGCACGTCGCTTTCACCAAGTGTTTGCATTGATTTCGCATTTCGGACTCTATTCAAGCCATGACACAAAATTTCCTACGCCGCGTTCTTCCCGTCGTCGCCATTGCGATTCCTGCCACCGTTCACGCACATCCGGGCCACGGAATCCTTGATGTGTCTGCGGGGCTGATACACCCATTGCTCGGAGCCGACCATTTGCTCGCAATGGTCGCTGTGGGTCTGCTCGGCGCGCAACTTGGCGGACGTTCCCGCTGGGCGGTTCCTGCGGCGTTTGTCGTCTCGCTCGCAATCGGAGCGGTTCTCGGTGCGGCAGGTCTTGCGATTCCGGGAATGGAACACGGCATTGCGCTGAGCGTGCTCATTCTCGGAGCGATCCTCGCTTTTGCTCTACGCCTTCCGCTGCCGGTGGCTGCGGGGCTGATGGCGGTTTGCGGTTTCTTTCACGGTGCTGCTCACGGCGTGGAGATGCCGGCGGATGCAACGGGCGCTCTCTACGGTGCCGGCTTCATCGCTGCGAGCATCGCGCTGCATGTCGCGGGCGTGGTGCTCGGGCAGTCTGCCATCCAAACATCCCGCGCTTCGTGGGTTCGATATGCAGGTGCGGCGGTTGCGGTGACCGCGGTCGGCATGTTCCTTCCCTAAGCCTCCGACGGAAATCGCGTCGGCGATGGCACAGGCGTTGCTATCTTACTTTCAAATAGAACGCCCAATACCAATGAACTTCTTAGTTGTTGACGACAATCGCCTGCTGAATCGCTTCCTGACCACTTACTTACGCAGTAAAGGTCACGGGTGCTCGTCCCTTACCGATCCTTCCAAGGTCCTGAGCTGGCTCGACCTCAATGCTTGCGATGCGATCATCCTCGATATCGGGATGCCGAAAATCGACGGACTGTCGCTCATTTTGATGATTCGCGAGAAGTTCGCTACGGTGCCAATCGTGATGTTCACGGGCCTCGGCTACGATGAAGAAGCCATGCAAGCCGCCCGCAAGGCAGGCGCAAACGGCTACGTCAGCAAAGGCCTCGGGCCTTCGGAAATCTACTCTGCTTTGATGCGCGTTCTCAATCAGGCACCCAAGACAGCCGACCAGGCCGCCTAAGGAGTTTTCGCTGAAAAACGCAGAAGAAAAGCCGCTCGTCACAGAGCGGCATTTTCGTATTCGGCTGTTTAACCCTGTGCGGGCTCCTCGACCGCAACCTTCGGCGCGGGGAGGATGAGCTCGCCGAGACGCTTGATCAATTCAGCGATGCCGTCGTCGGTAGTCGCGCTGATCGGGAAAATCTCCAGCTTCTTGTAGCGCCCCCGGAAGTGGGCCAGCTTTTCTCCCGCTTCAGGAAGGTCCATTTTGTTAGCCACAACGATCCATTGACGCTCGCTCAGCATCGGGTCGTAAAGGTCGAGTTCTTTTCGCAGCTTTTGCAGGTCTTCGAGCGGCTCGCGCCCTTCGCTGCCGGCCATATCGAGGACGAAAATAAGCAGCTTGCACCGGACAATGTGCCGCAAGAAGTCGTGCCCAAGGCCCACGTTCGTGTGCGCGCCTTCGATCAAGCCGGGGATGTCGGCAACCGTGATGCGGTCGTAGGGCGGCATATCCACGACGCCGATGTGCGGAGTGAGCGTGGTAAAAGGATACGGCGCAATCCGTGGATGGGCGTTCGAGATTCGGGAAAGGAGCGTGCTTTTTCCCGCATTCGGGTATCCTACGAGGCCCGCATCCGCGATTTTACGGAGCTCGACGTAATACTCGCCTTCCTCGCCTTCTTCGCCATCCGTAAATTGAGTCGGGACGCGGTTGCGGCTGCTTTTGAAATGGACGTTTCCTTTTCCCCCGCCGCCGCCTTTGCAGAGCACGAAGGTCTGGCCGGGCTCGGTGAGGTCTGCGATGAGTTCCAGATCCGCGAGATCGACTTTTGGCCGGTGCTTTTTGCCCTGCAACGTGGCTACTTCTTCATCGGAAAGCGTGGCAAGATTCACGTAGGAACTCGTGTCGCGCGGCGCGGGCTCTTCGCTCACGCGCTCAAACGGCATCCGGTAAACGAGCGTGCCAACGGGCACTTTGTAAACCTGGTCCTCCGCGGCCCGTCCATAGCAGTTCTTTCCGGAGCCGGGCTCGCCCGCTTTGGCGCGGAGATTCGGCTGGTAGTAAAAGTCCACGAGGTTGTCCACGTTGGCATCGGCCAGCAGGATGATATCGCCGCCGCGCCCGCCGTCGCCGCCGCTCGGGCCGCCGCGGGGGACGAATTTTTCGCGCCGAAAGGCGACGCACCCGCGCCCGCCGTGGCCGGCAGTCGCGTGGATTTTAATGTGGTCAACAAACATGATTACAAGGATTCTCGTGTCAGCAGTTCGCTCCCACGAAAAGTACCTATGCCGGAACTTTCCGTCGCCGACAATGCTGCGGATCGTTTAAATTGCGGAACGGCCCCGCGGCTACTCGCGGTTCTGTGGCAATTCAACAATCTCGAACCAATACTTCTCGAGCGTCTGGAGGATGTCCACGAGCGCTTCAAAAGTCACGGGCTTGACGATGTAACTGTTCACGCCGAGATCGTAGCTCCGATACACATCCTCGTCGTCTTTCGACGTGGTGAGGACGACGACCGGGATGGAACGCAAGTCCGGGTCCTGCTTGAGCTCTTTGAGCACCGTCCGCCCGTCTTTTCGCGGCATGTTTAAATCGAGCAGGATGAGACCGGGTCGCGGTGCCTCTGCGGTGGCATATTTCCCCTGCCGGCGAAGGTATTCGAGGAGTTCCTCGCCATTCTCGACAAAACGAATGTCGTTAATAAGGCGAGCTTCCTTGAGCGCATCGGCAGTGAGGAGACGATCGTCCGGATCGTCGTCGGCCATAAGGATGGTGATAGGCTGTGTGACTGCTTTCATGATGTCGTCGGCGGTTGATGAATCGGCAAGGTGACAATGAACGTCGTTCCCTTTCCTTCTTCACTATCTGCCACAATTTTTCCGTGGTGGCGATCCGTAATTTTGCGGCAAACGCTGAGGCCGATTCCAGAGCCCTCGAATTCCTCACGCGTGTGGAGCCGCTTGAAGGCCCCGAAAATCTGTTCGGCGAACTTCTTTTCAAACCCAATTCCGTTGTCCTCCACACGGATCTCCACGAGCGGTGCAGCGTGCGGCGACGTCGGCAACTGGGCATTCATGTTGAGAATCGAAGCCCCCTTGACCCGCACTTCGGGCTTCACGCCGGGACGTTGAAACTTCAGAGCATTTGAGATGAGATTCTGAAAAAGCTGCCGCATCTGCGTCGGGTCCGCATCGATGGATGGAAGACTCTCCACGACGACCGTGGCGTTCAGCGAAGACACCCGCTCCTCCAGGTCGCTCAGGACTCCGCGCACGACCTCGTTGAGGTCGCACCGCGCAAACGGCTGCGCGCGCGTGACGATTCGGGAAAGCTGGAGAAGGTCCTGGATCAGCCGCTGCATTCGCTCCGCGGCGTTGAGCATTCGGTTCAAATAATCGCGCCCGCTTTCATCCAACTTGTCAGCACAACGGGACCGCAGCCGATCGCCAAAGGCCTGAATTTTTCGAAGCGGCTCCTGCAAATCGTGCGAGGCCACGCTCGCGAAATGTTGTAGCTCCTCGTTTGATTTCGTCAGTGCGTCGGCATAATGCACGAGCTTCTCTTCGTCCTCCCGCCGCTTCGTGATGTCAGAGCTGATTCCCACAAGGCCGATGAGCCTGTTCGTGGCGGAAAAGAGCGGGACCTTCGAAGTCTCCAGCCACACTTCCTGACCGCCAAAATCGCGGCTCGGCTCTTCCTTGTCCAGTTGCGCCTTCCTTGAAGAAAGCACCACCAAATCGTCCGACCGATACTGCTCCACCAGCTCCGGCGGATAGAAATCGTAGTCTGTCAGTCCCTCGACCTGCTCCGCCGTTTCGCGACCGACGTATTGGGCGTGGGCTGTGTTGGAGCGGACGTATTTTCCCTCCATGTCCTTCACGAAAATCTGGTCCGGGATTGTATCCATCACACGGCGAAGGAGATTGCGCTCCAGCTCCAGTTCCTCATCCGTCTGCCGTCGCTCGCGGATGTCCCGGAGAATCAGCAAACACGCCAGCAAGAGCGCGATGTAAGTGAGCGAAGTGCCGCCCACGACGAACGAGGTATTCACGCGCCCAATCTCATCGAGACTCTCCATGAGGTCGCGCAGACGCCGCCTTTCCACCTGGTCGAACTCCTCGATATCCTCGGATATTTGCGAAATAATCTCAGCAGATCGCGCCAGCGATTCCGGTTCGTTAAAAGCGGTCGCCACGCCTTCCAGGCCCTTTTCCGTTCGTAGCGTGATGAACTCTCCAAACATGGCCACCGCTGCACTGACACGTTCCTGCAGGCGGCCAAGCTGGAGAAACTGATCCGGACTGTCCTGCGAGAATTTTTTCAGGCTGATAATATCCTGAACAATAAATGAGTGCCCGACCGAGTAAGGAAGAAGCATGGACTCGTTGCCGGTGAGGATAAATCCGCGGACGCCGTTCTCCATGTCCACGATACGCCGCTGCAGCCGCTCCGCAGTCAGCAGGGTCTCCTGTTTTTCGCTGACCTTGGCCGCAGTCTCGAGCAAACGACGCGTGGTCATGAAGCTCGTGAGCGCGATCAGCCCGAGCATGAAAAGTGTGAATCCCGCCCCGAGAATGACCTTCCGCGAGATGGAGAGCTTTTCGTAAGCGTTGTTCTGTTGATCGGGCATCTGCGAAAATTGGCGGAGGGAGTAGGATTCGAACCCACGGGGCCTTTCGGCCCGCCGGTTTTCAAGACCAGTGCAATAGACCACTCTGCCATCCCTCCAGCGTTCACCCAGTCATACCGCAGTCTGCGACCTTCGCAAGCGAACAGTCAAAAAACCGCACTTTTCCCCTCGCAGACCCGGATTTCAGTGGCACCATACCGATGTATGAAAGCACTCACTTTTCTCGCCATCCTCCTCACCACCAGTCTCTTTGCCGCCGACAAACCAAAGGTCGCCAAGAATAAACTCGCCGCAATTCAAGGCATCGGCGAAGCCACCGAAAAGAAACTCACCGACGCAGGTGTCACCAGCACCGACGACCTGCTGGAAAAAGCCGCGACCCCGAAAGGCCGCGACGAGCTCGCCACTAAAAGCGGCCTCACCGCAGCGCAAATCCTGAAGTTTGCCAACTACGCCGACCTCTTCCGAATCAAGGGTGTCGCCGGACAAAACGCCGAGCTGCTCGAAGCCGCCGGCGTGGACAGCGTGGCCGAGCTCGCACAGCGCAACGCGGCAAACCTCACTGCCAAACTCAAGGAAGTGAACGACGAAAAAAAGCTCACCGGGCAGTCGCCGAGTGAAAAAGTCGTTGCGGGATGGATCGAAGCCGCCAAGGCGCTGCCGAAAAAAATCACCCACTGAAAAGGCACCACAGCGGCGCTTTGCCGACAGTTTTTCCTTTTTCCAAACGCGGAACTGCGGCTCAGTGCGCTCTCATCGATGCCAAGGAAAACTGCTGACGCCGCCAAAGAACAACCACCTCGCCCGATCGGCGTATTCGATTCGGGAGTCGGCGGGCTCACCGTCGTTTCAGAATTGCGCAAACTCCTTCCCAACGAGAGCATTTTCTACATCGGCGACACGGCACGAGTTCCCTACGGGGGCAAGAGTCAGGCGACCATCGAGCGATACAGCCAGGAACTCGCCGGACTTCTTCTAGCCGAGCGCGCAAAACTGATCGTCGTCGCATGCAACACCGCGAGTGCGCTGGCGGTACAGTCGCTCGAAGAGACTCTCCGAGTGCCGGTCATCGGCGTCATCCGGCCCGGAGCGGAAGCCGCTGTGAAAGCCACACGGAACGGAAAAGTCGGCGTCATCGGCACGCGGGCGACGGTTTTTTCGAAGGCCTACGAGCGCGCGATCGAGGCGCTGGACGACGAAATCGAAGTCATCGCCGAGCCGTGCCCGCTGTTTGTTCCGCTCATCGAAGAAGGCTGGCTCGACGACGATGTGACCAACCGAGTCATCGCCCGCTATTTGGAAAAACTGCTGCGCGCCGGCGTGGATACGATTGTGCTTGGCTGCACTCATTACCCGCTGTTGCGCGCGGCGATTCAGCGCTTTGTGGGGCCGGATATTGCGCTCGTCGATTCCGCGCAAAATACCGCCATCGCAGTACAAAGAGCGCTGAAGCAACAAAAGATCGCGGCTCCGAGATCGAAGCATCCTTCCAAGCTTCAAGTCGCGCTTACCGATCCGAGCACGGCATTTCTACGAGTCGCGGAAGAGGCGCTCGGCCTCGGCGTCGGCGAGGTCCTGCCCCGCGCAGTCCAGAAGTAGCGTGCCTTTCGCGCCACTCCGTGCCACGCTGAAACCCATGATACCCGGACCCGACATCATCATCGCATGCCCGCATTGCGACGCGCTGGCCAAGTTACCGACATTCGACGCCGTCGATCCGACGGGCGCGCTTTCATGGACGGACGGCTATCAGGAACTCCCCGGCTGCCCGCGCCAGCCCAACGTGGTGCGCTGCCATGCGTGCTCAAAGCTCTACTGGCTCGCCGTTGCACCGCAGCTTGGTTTTCTCATGCCCGGCGAAGTCGGCGAAGGCGAACGCGCGGCGTGGAACGGTGTCCCGGCAGTGACATCCACGGATGAAGCGGGCTTTCTTGAAGCCATCAGCGACGGGATGGCCGCATTCCCGGAGCAGGAGCTGGAACTGCGCGTGTATGCGTGGTGGCGCGGCAACGACAAACATCGCTATTCCAAAGAGCCCGGTCGTTTCCCCCAGTCGCGGGAAGCCGTCGCAAATGCAGAACGGCTCATCGACCTTGCCGCGGACGGCGACCACGAACTCGTGCTTTTTCGTGCGGAGGCGCTCCGCCAGCTCGGTCGATTTACCGAAGCCAGCGAATCGCTTTACGGTCTGTGCAGCGATTACGCGCTCGCCCGCGAACGCCAGCGCGAACTCATCGCAGCTCAATCACGCGACCTCGAAGTGCTTTTCACCGAGGAAACTCTCCACAAGATCGCAGCCGAGCAGGAAGCCGCTGAAGCCGGGCAAGGCTAGTGCTCTACCAGTCTTCATGTGATGCCGCACCAGCGTGTTTATCGGCTGTGAGTTATGACTGGTGAGTGGTGATTAGTCGCAAGCGGAAAAACCACACCAACACGCTTGCGAC
>JAYSTZ010000110.1:0-1976 GCA_043719365.1 Verrucomicrobiaceae bacterium
TAGGAAGTAAGAAGTGGGCAGTTGGAAGTCGGGGAACACGCGCGGCATCCTCCCGACTGCTTACTTTTTCCTTCCGACTTCCGACTCCGCCAAAAACCCATTTACGCATCCGAACCCGTGTGCCATAAGTCGCGGCTCATTTTTTCCCGAAGAAAATCTCCCCGGGGCAAAACATGGACAACATCATCGCCAGCAAAGAAATCCAGGTCGAGCGGAAGCATCTCGTGATCGAATATCGCGAGAATTCGCAGGGCCGTTTTCTTCGGATCACCGAAGAGGCGCACGGGCGTCGGAACACGGTCATCGTGCCGAGTCCGGGGCTGCCGGAATTTCTGAGTTCGATCGCGAGCGTGCTGGCCCAGGCGGGCGAAGAAGTGCCCGCCACACCCGCGGCTTAGTCCGAGCCGCTCCGGCTTTTGCATCCGCAAAACAACCATCAACAACACACTAGAAATGCCTACTAAAATGAAAGCAGTAAAACTCCCGCCAGCGCGGGCCAAAGCATCCTCCAACGGCGCAGCCAAACCTGCCAAAAACGTGAAATACGTCTATACGTGGGGCGCGAACAAAGCGGACGGCGACGGCTCGATGAAACCGCTCCTCGGCGGCAAGGGAGCGAATCTCGCGGAGATGACGCGCATCGGCCTGCCCGTGCCTCCGGGCTACACGGTCACGACCGATGTTTGCACTTACTTTTACGCCAATAAGAAGACTTATCCGCCGGAGCTGGACGCACAGGTGGAAAAAGGGATCGCGAACATGGAGAAAATCATGGGCACGAAATTCGGCGCGACGAATGGGATGCCGCTGCTCGTCGCGGTGCGTTCCGGCGCGCGCGATTCGATGCCGGGCATGATGGATACGGTGCTCAATCTCGGGCTGAACGATGAGACCGTCGTGGCGCTCGCGAATGCGACCAAGAATGAGCGGTTCGCTTACGACTGCTACCGCCGTTTCATCCAGATGTATTGCGACGTGGTGCTCGGCGTGCAGAAGCGCGAGGGCGAAGATCACGATCCGTTTGAAACCGTGATGCACGGGTTCAAGCATGAGCGTTATGAAAAGGACATCGAGGACAGCGAGCTGACGGCGGACGACAACAAGGAACTCGTGAAGCGGTTCAAATCGCTCGTGAAAGAACGCACGGGCAAGGCTTTCCCGAACGATCCGCGCGAGCAGCTCAAAGGCGCGGCGGGCGCGGTTTTTGGCTCGTGGATGAATGATCGCGCGATCGTTTATCGCCGCAAATATAACATCCCGACGGAATGGGGAACGGCGGTGAACGTGCAGGCGATGGTCTATGGCAACACTGGCTCGACTTCGGGCAGCGGCGTCGCTTTCACCCGCAATCCGGCGAACGGCGCGAATGAATTCTACGGCGAATTTCTCATCAACGCGCAGGGCGAAGACGTGGTCGCCGGCGTGCGGACACCGGAGCCGGTGTCGAAGCTCAAGGCCGCGATGCCGAAGCCGTTCGCGGAGCTGATGAAAGTCCGGCAGACGCTCGAGAAGCACTTCAAGGACGTACAGGATGTGGAGTTCACCGTGCAGGAAGGGAAGCTCTTCATGCTCCAGACCCGCAACGGCAAGCGCACCGCGATGGCCGCGCTGAAGTTCTCGATAGATATGTGTAAGGAAGGTCTCATCGACTGGGAAACCGCGGTCCTCCGCAACCCCGCCGATCAGCTCGACCAGCTCCTCGCACCCGTCTTCGATCTCGCCGAACTCAAGAAGGTGAAAGCCGTCGCCACCGGCCTGCCAGCAGGCCCCGGCGCTGCTTCCGGCAAGATTTACCTCAACGCGGATCGCGCGGTCACTGCTGCCGAGAAGGGCGAAAAAGTCCTGCTCGTGCGCAATGAAACATCGCCCGAAGATTTGCGCGGCATGATCGCGGCGGAGGGCATCCTCACCGCAAAAGGCGGCGTGTCTTCCCACGCGGCGCTCGTCGCGCGGCAGATGGGTAAAGTGTGCGTCTG
>JAYSTZ010000012.1:0-12727 GCA_043719365.1 Verrucomicrobiaceae bacterium
TCCACCGATGCAACATCCCGACTTTAACGGACCCGGCAATCACCAACCGATGCAAGGCCCGCCGCAGCCACCGCGTGGCGACTTCCAGCAACGCAGGCCGATGTTCGACGGACAGCAGCGCGGCCCTCAGCCACGGGAACAAAACCGCCAGCCGAATCAAGATCATGGGAATCACCCGCAACCACCAGCGCCTCCGCTGGATGGGCCGCATGGTCCGGGACCACGCGAACACGGTGAGCACCGCGGACCCCAGGCCGCACCCGAGACTCCGACCGGACCGCTCTAAAGGTTTCGACTATTACTAATTCAAAGACGCGCCCGCGACTCACCGAGTCGCGGGCGCTCTTTTTTTTGGCGTGGCTCGACTGTCCGAAATCGAGCTTCGGCGTTCTCAATACAGAGAACGTTGTACGCCTCGGCGAGCCTATCCTCGACATTGGAATGTCGAGCTACGCCAGTGCGCCAGCATCTCCTGAAACGCACCGAACTTCATCTCTCATTGCAACGGCGCAATTGCCGGAGCATCTTGCGCATTCATGAACCAACCCCGCATATTCATCATCGCTATTCTCATCGCTGCCGCCAGTGCAGTCGCCGCTGACCCCACGCCCACGTCGGATACCGACATAGGTCTCACCGAGCGCAAACTTGCCGTGCAGAAGAACGAAATCCGGCTCAAGGAAACCCCGGGGTCCGTCGAAGCAGCACGAGCCCTTGCAACGAGCATCAACGATCTCTCAGTCTATCTTGCAAAGCGCGGGCAGGCAGGCGATGTCGCGAAGGCTCTGGAGCTTCTGACCAGCAGCATCGATCTCCGGGAGCAGCTCGTAAAGTCACACCCCGCCGAGCCGTGGGCGGCGCACGAAGCATCAGTGAATCTCAACGAACTTGGAGCGCTGCTGGTAAAGAAGGGACAACCGGGCGATCTGGATAAGGCACTGGCGCTTTTCACCCGCAGTCTGGAACTCACAGAAGCGGCGCTGAAAGCACGACCCGAATCGAAGCAATCCCAGCGGGATGTCGCCGTGAGCTCGGAAAGACTCGCGGTATTCCTCGCGCGACGCGGTGCCGAAGGAGACGTGGAGAAAGCGTTCACCCATCTCTCCCGGTGCGTTGCGCTCAGCGAGTCGTTGCATAAAGCGGAGCCGGACTCTGCGGAAGCGATGCGGGATTTGGCCGCAGCGCTCGAACGCCTCGGAACGTTCCTTTTCGAACGAGAAGACGAAGGCGATTCTGCCGCAGCGCTCGCGAACTTCACCCGAAGCCTGGAGCTTCGCGAAGCCGTGCTCAAAAAAACACCCGACTCGGAGGATGCGTCGCGCGAGGTCTCGATCGGGCTCGAAAAACTTGCGGACTTCCTGATCGAATACGGCGGCGGAAAAGAAGCGGAGAAGATCCTCGCGGACTTGAACCGCTGCCTTGAAATCCGCGAGGTGCTGATGAAGGCAAATCCTACATCGGCGCAAGCCGCCCGCGACCTTTCGGTGGTGCTCAACAAGCTCGGCGACTACCTCGCCACCCTCGGGAAGCAGGAGGACGCAACCAAGGCGCTCGCCCATTTTGAGCGCGACCTCGGCATCAGTGAGAAGCTGCTCGCAGCAAATCCCGATTCTGCGCAGGCCGCCCGCGACGTGGTGATTTCGCACTACAAACTCGCGAACTTTTGCCGCAGCACGGGCAACAAGGCAGGCGAGGAAAAACACTTTCGCGCGTGTTACGATTTGCTGAAAGTTTGCGCGGAGAAAAAGCTCACGTTCGACCAGAGGATTGTGGAGTTGTTCGAGGATTTGAAGGAGCACTTCAAAGGAGAATAGTCTCCGGACGGCGGGCTTGGAATCCCGTTCGGCGGCGTGTATTTCTGTTTTGTGCTCCGACATTTCTTTCTCACCACCGTCGCATTCGTTACCGTTGTCGCGCAGGAACCGCCAGCGCGTCCGTGGAATCAAGACGTGATCTACTTCGCACTTACCGACCGCTTTTCCGACGGCGATCCGACGAACAATATCCCCGCCGGAAGCGATGAAACGCTTTACGATTCGCGGCAGCGCAACATCACGAAGTATCACGGCGGCGACTTCCGAGGCCTCGAGAATGCAATCGCGTCCGGCTACTTCGAGAAACTCGGCGTCACCGCTCTGTGGATCACCCCGCCCGTGCGCAACGTGTGGTATTCGCTCACCGACCTTGGCGGCCCGAAGACCGGCTACCACGGCTACTGGGCACAGGATTTTCTCGATGTGGATCCGCACCTTGTCTCCCGCAAATCCCTCGACGGCGCGACGGAATATCCCGACACGCGGGATGGCCGGATGCAGCACTACAAAGACCTCGTGGCTCTCGCCCACCGGCACGGTCTAAAGATAATTCAGGACATCGTCTGCAATCACACCGGCCCCGTTTTTTACTACGATGTAAATCACAACAACTCGCTCGACCGCGCCGAGCCACTGGAATGGATGCAGCCGTTTCGCAAGGAGGGCCCATACGAAAACACCCAATGGATCAACATTCCCGAATGGAACGCCGTGCAGACGCAGCCCGGCGGTGCGCAGACGATTCTCGGGCGCGAAGTGAAAACCACCGGCATCCTGCAAAAGCTCAGCACTTACGGGCAGCGCGGAATGAATGGCGACTCGCTCGGCAAGCGTGATGGCGAGGAAGTGACGTGCGATTTCTTCGCGCTCCGGGACATCAATACGGACCCGAAAAGCGCGCACTTTAACGCGCTCGTGGATGACTTCGTGGCGATCTATCGTTTCTATTTGGAAGAGATCGGCATCGATGGATTTCGCATTGATACGGTGAAGCATGTGCATCGCGGATTTTGGGAAGCATTCACCGAGCGATTGCGCCACGCCGTAGGACCGGAGCGTGCGAAACGACTGATGATGTTTGGCGAAATATACGACAGTTCGCCCTCGGTGGCGGGGCGCTACACATTTCGCGAGCAATGGCCTGCACGCAAGGACCCTTGCCTCGACAGCGTGCTCAGCTTCGACTTCTGCTTCGCAGCCCGGCAATACCTCCGCCACTCGAACGATGGATACGGCTCGCCGTTCACGCTCGAGAACGCGCTGAAAAATGCAGGCGGCAAGTTTTACAATCCGACGCCCGGTCTGGACGGTCTCAACGCACGCCAGAAGATGGTGAACTTCGTCGAAAACCACGACGGACTGAACCGCTTTCGCGCATGGAAAATCTCGGAGAAAACGAACACCCTCGCGAATGCACTCGTGCTGCTGGTCGAGGGTATCCCCTGCCTTTACTACGGCACCGAAGCGGCTCTGCACGATGAGGACGGGAAGCTCCTCGGAGACAGTGAAACCGGACGCCTTACGTTCCTTCGCGCCGATGAGCCCGAGCGGTTGAAAACAGCGCAGGAAAGCGCGTCGTTCGCCACCACCGCGATGTTCATCAAGCTTCGCCGCGAGCTTCCGGCACTCACCCTCGGAGAGACCTGGCCACTATGGGGCGACAGCGGCGATTCGCCGAAGGACGACGGCATCTTCGCATTCGCCCGGACGACAGAAAAGAGCACCGTCATCGTGGTCTTCAACGCTTCCAAAGCGATCTCTATCACGGGACTCCCGGGCTCACCAATGCAAGTCATGGCTGGAAACCGACCGTTGCTGGGCAAGACCAGCACGCTGAAAATAGAAGCGGTCTTCCCGGCGGAGGCCATGCCCACAAACACGATCACATGGAAAGGAACCAAGCCACTCGTGGAAATCACCATGCAGCCCCGCAGCGTCGCGGTTTTTTCCGTGCAGTGAGCTGCGCTGACTATTCGCTCCTTCGGTCGCTCTCCTCGAAGTCTTCGTCCGCGAGGTGAAATATATGCAGGATGCGGTGCATGAGCGGCGACAAAAGCAGGGCCATGACGGAGATGAACACGAGGCCGCTGAATAAGGCGTAGAGGGAGGCGAATAACTTCGCTCCGTCGTTCGGAAGTTGCCCGACCGGGCCCATTCCAGTGAGAATCATGGACGCATTCAAAAGGGAATCAATCCAAGTGAAGCCGGCGTAGTGGTGATAGCCAAGGACCCCGATTCCCACGCCGAGGACGACCATCCCAATCGCGAGGGCCAGACAAATTCCGATCCTTCGGAGAAAGAGAGGGAAGGGCAGAAGGCGCGCGGTGTGAGCTTTGATCATGGTCTCCATCTATCGCGCTTTTGGGGTTGGGACGAGTGGCGAATTCATCCTTCCACACCGAGCCCCGATGCAACTTTGCTCAACGCGCCAACAGTCCAAATTTGAGGATAGAGCCGCTCGAAATACCAGAGCTTTGCGAAGTAGAATCCGATAGGCGCAGGCTCCTGCCATTGGCCGTTTTCGACCCGTTCGCAAAGCCAGTCCACTCCTCGTTTCGTTGCCGTGACGTGGCTCGTCAATGCAAGTGCTTCCACAGCGAGAGCGGTCTCCTCCACGGTCGATGGCGCTCCTTTCACTCCGCCCCATCCACCGTCGTCGTTTTGCGCGGCGGCGATCCATGCTTCGCCCCGACGCGCGATGTCCGCGTCGCCGAGTTGCCGGAAGGCAGCGGCGACGTGCGTGGTGCCGTAGAGCGGATTCACTTCGTCAGGCGCGTGCTCGTTTCCAAACCACAACGGGAGCCACGATCCGTCGGCCTGCTGGTTCTTGATGAGAAATCCACGCGCACGCTGAATGCCGCGTTCCACTTTGATGTTTTCCGGAACAATCTTTCGCCACGCGAGCCACGCGCGGATGGTGTGCGCGGTGAGGTCCGGCGAACTGCGGTCGAACGGCAGCGCGCCCCAGCCCCGGCAAAATGTCGGGATTCCCCCGTCGCGATTTTGCAAGCCAAGCAGCCATTTCACTCCGGCGGCTCCCGCAGCAGTCAACGGTCCGTCCACGATGCCGAGCTTTAGCAGCGCGAGCAGCGCACCGGGCGTGTCGTCGGCATCGGGCACGCCGCCGGGCAAATTCGTCCACGCCCAACCGCCGGGCGCGGCGTGCGTGTAAGGATGCTCGCGGTTCCATTGCTGACCCATCAGCCATTCGCGGAGTGTGAGTCGCTGCTCGGCTTTCAGCGCATTGGCCGGGAGCGCCTTGATTGCGAGCGTGCTCGTCCAAGTCGCGAGGTCGGTGTCGATGGGCCAGCTCCCGTCTCCGCGCACGCTGGCGCGCAGAAACTCGACACCTTTTTGCGCGACGACGTTTCCGCCGAGGCCGCACGAAGCGAGCGCCATTGTAACGAACGACGTGAGCGGCGTGGCTTCGAGGAATCCGCCGTTTGACGGCTGAAGTGTCGCCAGCACTCGCAGCGTCTTCTTTTTCGACAAAGGGCGAAGCGGGTTCCACGACGGTGCGTGGTGCTGAATCGCCTGCCCGATGGCGATGAGCGCGGGCAGCGCATAACTCACGACGGGCAACTGGATCGCTCCCCAAAGCCAATGCGGCACAGCGGCGAGCTCGAACGGAAGTTTCGGAATCACCCGCCAATCCACGCGCCCCGCGATCGCAAGCGTCATGAGGATCGGGACGGAAAATGTGTGATCCTTTCCGTAGCGCGCCGCAATGCGCTGAGGAAGCGTGGCCTTGTCGCCGAGCCATGCTTCAGCCTTCACGTCACCGGTCGCCGCCCAGCAAAGCGCGGTCGTGGAAAGGTTGGACTTCGAGCGCGTGGTGTCGCCCCAACCGCCGTCTGCGTTTTGGTTTTCGAGCAACCACCGGATGCCGCCATCGACGAGCGCCGCGTCGGTTCGCATCGTTTTCAATGCGACCACTGCGGTCGCCGTCGAGAGCGCGGAGGACGATAGTTCGCCGGTCCAATGCCCGCGCTCATTCATCTCCGACAGCAGCGCGCAGGTCGCAGTGTGGAGCGCATTTTGCAGCCGCTCCATGCCTACTTCATCTCGTCGCCCTCGCGCTTCTTCGCGGGGAGAATCGAGCACGCGTCACCACAACCGAATACCCGGCTGAGCACTTTGCGATTCCGGCTGATCATCATGTAAACGCGCTCCGCGATCCAGATGACACCCGGAATCCATAGAAACAATGAGAGCGGGACGAGTAGAGGCAGTCTCATCCCGACGAACCGGATGGCGCGTGCTCCGCGATGAAGATCGCCGTTTTCTGTGACGCAGTGCATGGCCTCCAGCAGCGACTCGCGCGTGAGTGTCGGTGCCGCCTCGCGGGCACGTTCGCTGGAGAGCGGCACGAGCGATAGCTTGTGGAGCCAGTCCAGCCAGGTCAGCACCCGCATTTGGAAAATGCAGAGCGGACATTCGTCATCATAGAGCACGAGATGCATGTCGTAGATCTACACGGCTTCGCGAGCGAGCGCTAGCCCGCGCTTGCGGAGTGCGACGGCGGCGGCTAGCGTCCGCGCCCTTTTACTAATATGAGCCAGCCACAAAACGCCATTTCACCACGCCGCGACGAAGATTTTCCGGAGTGGTATCAGCAAGTCGTCAAAGCCGCAGACCTCGCGGAAAACTCCGACGTGCGCGGATGCATGGTCATCAAGCCTTGGGGCTACGGCATCTGGGAGTCCATGCAGCGCGGGCTCGACGGGCTCTTCAAAGCGAGCGGCCACAAAAACGCATATTTCCCGCTCTTCATCCCGCTCTCGTATATGGCGAAGGAAGCGGAGCACGTGGAAGGCTTCGCCAAAGAGTGCGCAGTCGTGACGCATCATCGACTGAAATCGGACGGCAAAGGCGGACTCATGCCCGACCCCGAGTCGCAACTCACCGAACCGCTGATCGTCCGTCCCACCAGCGAGACAATCATCGGCGCGACTTACGCGAAGTGGGTGCAGAGCTATCGCGACCTGCCAATTTTGATCAACCAATGGGCCAATGTCGTCCGTTGGGAAATGCGCCCGCGCGTGTTTCTTCGCACCGCAGAGTTTCTTTGGCAGGAAGGCCACACTGCGCACGAGACAAGCGCGGAGGCCGTGGCGGAGACAGCACAGATGCTCGACGTGTATGAGAAATTTGCACGGGAGTGGCTGGCGCTGCCGGTCTTCACGGGCGAGAAGAGCGCGGGCGAGCGATTCCCCGGCGCAGTGAATACGCTTTGCATCGAGGCCATGGTGCAGGACCGCAAGGCGATCCAAGCCGGCACGTCGCACTTTCTCGGCCAGAACTTCGCAAAGGCGAGCGGCATCCAGTTTGTCTCACGCGAAAACAAGCAGGAGCACGCCTGGACCACGTCGTGGGGCGTCAGCACGCGGCTCATTGGCACGGTCATCATGGCGCACGGCGACGACGACGGCGTCATCCTGCCGCCTCGTGTGGCACCTTCGCAAATCGTGATCGTTCCCGTCGCACCCAAGCCCGAGTCCCGCGACGCAGTCTTCGCCGCTTGCGAAGCACTCGCCGCGAAACTGCGCACACAATTCTTCGGCGGCGAACCCATCCGCGTAGAACTCGACAAGCGCGACCTCGGCGGCGGACAGAAGAGCTGGGAGTGGATCAAGCGCGGAGTCCCCGTGCGCGTGGAAATCGGACCGCGCGATTTGGAAAAAGGCACGCTCGCAGTGGCGCGCCGCGACCGCGGACACAAAGAGAAGAGCTTCCCGACGAACGAAGAGTTCATCGCAGGAATAGCCGGGACACTTCAGGAAATCCACGACACGCTCCTCGCCCGGGCCACGGCACTCCGCGATGCGCACACCGTAAAGATCGACACAAAGGAAGAATTCATCGCGTTCTTCACGCCAAAGAACAAAGACAAGGCCGAGATCCACGGCGGGTTCGCACTCGCTCATTGGGACGAGTCCGCAGAAGTGGAAACCGAGATCAAAGAGTCGCTGAAAGTGACCATCCGCTGCATCCCTTCCGACTCGCCAGCCGAGGACGGGCTGTGCGTCTGGAGCGGTCGCCCGAGCATGCGCCGGGTCTTGTTTGCAAAGAGCTACTAAGCGGTCCCGCTCATTCGCAGAAGAATCGCGTACTCTTCCGATGTCAGCGGCATCACGGAAAGCCGACTCTGCTTGATCAGCGCGATGTCCTTTAGCTCGGCGGATGCTTTGATCGCCTCCAGCGTCACCGGCTTTTTCAGCGCCTTGTGCGGAACGAGATCGACACAACTCCAGTCGCCCTCCTCCGCCGTCGCGTCTGGGTACGCCTCGCGGCCAACCTTTGCGATGCCCACGATCTCTTTGCCTTCCACCGAATGGTAGTAGAGCACGAGGTCGCTCTTCTTCATCGCGCGCAGATTATTGCGGGCCTGAAAATTCCGCACGCCCGTCCATGCGGCGACTTTATCCGTGACGAATTGCGACCACGCGTAAGCAGTGGGTTCTTGTTTGACCATCCAGTGTTTCGGCATCGCACACGAATGCCGAAGGACCGCCTGCCAACGCAAGCGTCATTCGCGGTCGCGCACCCTCAAAATCTGCGCCGCTGCATACGCCGCGCCGAAGCCGTTATCGATATTCACCACCGTCACCCCGCTGCCGCATGAATTCAGCATCCCCAGCATTGCAGCCAGTCCGCCAAAGCTCGCGCCGTAGCCCACGCTCGTGGGCACCGCGATGACAGGACGACTCACTAAACCGGCCACCGCGCTCGGCAGCGCACCTTCCATCCCTGCCACTACGATAATCACCGTCGCCGACTCCAGCGCATCCCGCACCGCGAGCAACCGGTGAATTCCCGCCACGCCGACATCCGTGATTCGCACCACCGCCGCGCCGAAAATCGACAGCGTCACCGCGGCTTCATCCGCCACCGGCAGATCACTCGTCCCCGCACACACCACAGCCACCGTGCCGGGCAGCGCAGGCAGCTTATGCCGCTCCACGGAGATGCAGCGCGCCGACTCGTGCCACACCGCGTCCGCGTGGTCCGCAGCAACTGCCGCGAATTGCCCCGCCGTTGCGCGACTCACCAGCAGCACCGGTTCTTTTTCCAGTATGACCCGCGCAATCGCAGCCACCTGCGCGTCCGTTTTGCCCTGCCCGAAAATCACCTCCGCAAACCCGCACCGCGCCCGGCGATCCGTATCCACCTTCGCAAACCCGATATCCGTGAAACCCGCTGGCATGAGCTAAGCCTTCGGCAAGGTCGCCGCCTCTTTCGTCAGCGGCAGCCGCAGCGGAATCATCTTCGACACAAAGAAACCGTGCCGTTGGAAAAACTCCTGCCCCTCCGCATTCACGCGGTCCGCGAGCAGCGTCAGCCGCAAGAAATCCTTCTTCTTCGCATACGCGATTGCGTGGTCTAGCAACTGCGTCCCCACCCCGCGCCCGCGGTGATTGTGATGCACGATCACATCCTCCAGCAGCACCACAAACCCACCCTCCGCCGTGCTGATGGTAAAGAGCAAATTAATCATCCCGAGAATCTGCCCATTCCAACGATACACAAAAATGCGCCCGCGACTCGGCTGTTCGAGGATCAGCTCCAGCCCGCGCAAATTCTTCTGCCGGTCCGGAACGAAGTCCCCCTCATGCGAAAACAAATCATAAAGAAGATCCGCCATCTGCGGCAGATCCTCCATGGTCGCTTGCTCAATGATTGCTTCGTTCATGTCGCTCATGGCCGATGAATAAATGCGCACCGCCCGCGACGGAAGCGCAATTTGCATGGAAGGCTGGAATCCCTCGGCATTCGATCAAATTATGGTTTTCGGCGGGTTATCACCATAGCGGCTGCACAAAGAAGCACGGCGCACGATGGCTCCGGAATCACCGCCGCGTAGTCGAGCCCCATTCTCAGTTCATCCATCACATACGCATCGCCCGCATCGAGCGACGCCGTGCGGATGATGAGTTGAGCAAGCGTGGAGATGCCCGAATCCAGCGTGAACGTCGCGGAAGGGGACGGCTCGGCGAGCGTGCCCGGATTCACGAAAATATCCACGCGATCAAAGTTCGTCGTGCTCCCCGATATTTTCCCCACGAGCAGATACGTCGTAGCCGCTGCGATGTCGGTCGTATTGTCAAAAGTGCTATTTGCCGCGTTGGTCGTCGTACGCGACGAGCTGGGCGTGCGCGGTCGGCGCGACAATCAAGATTCCGAGAAAAAACAAAGCAGTCAATCGCATGAAGCCCACGATACACGGGTGCGCAAAGCTGTCACTTTCGGACATGGATACGATCCCCCCATTAAGCTTGCTACTGTGGCGCAGTCACCCGCACTCGCATGAAGCGCTTGGACTGCGTGCCGATTAGGAAATTGTCCCTTACTTTGAGCGTGCTGGAGTCGTTCGTGAGGATGGTCGTGTCTGTTGTGCCGAAGCTCGCGCTGGCGGGCGTCGCAGACGTCTCGATGGCGTAAGTGATGCCGGGACGCTTGGTGAGCGTGATGGTAAGGTAGCCCACCTCGGTCACCACCTGCGCGGCGTCCGCGGAGTCGGGAGCAAGCGGGTTAAGGCCGAGACTGTATTCGAGCAAATTTACGAAGCCGTCGCCGTCAGTATCTGCGAGGTTTGCGGCATTGCCGCTGTCCGCAGGCGTTCCGAAGTAATACTGCCGCCATGCAGTGATGCTGGCGAAGAAACTGGTCGTCGCGTTCAACTCAGCACCGGCGCTCTCCACGTCATTGAGGTCCACCGTCATAATGCGAACGCTGTAAGTCGTCTCCGGCATCAGGTCTGTCTTCGTCCATGTCCGCAACGCGGGGCCGACGATGACGGGCGTGAGCGAGCCATTAAAATACACGCGGAACTCCTTCACAAAATCCCCTAGCTCATCCCCCACCCCGCCGAGATCCCAGCCATACGTGAGGCTCGTAGGCGTGGGGATGGCGGAAAGATTCGCCACGTCGCCGAGTAGGGACACGGACGACTTTACCGAGATCGAATACACTGAGGGATTAAAATTCCCGAGCACATCCTCGGCGACCACTGCTACATAGTAGATAGCCTCGGCGAGCGGGACGACGATAGTTGCCCTCTGCGTCCCATTCGCCGCGAAGCTGTGAAAGTCGGATTCGGAAACTGTGCTAAAAAACGCCCCCTTAACGTAGATGCGGTACCGCCTCACATCGAGCTGCGCCCATTCGTTGTAGCTGCTCCAGTCCAGGGAGATTGCGCGATACGTCGTCCGTGCCGTCGTCGCTGCAAAGCCACTCCCTACGCCCGTCACCGGCGCAGGCACATTCGTATCCGGGCGCACGATGGAGACTTCACGGGAGACGAGTTCGTGGTAGGCGGGAGCACCAATCGGTAACCCTGTTGCGGGCAGTATCAGTGAAACTGCGTCAATCCCCACACTATTGTCGCCCCCTGCCGTATTCAGCGCAGCAAAAGTCAGCGTCTGAGTTCCCGCCGCCGCTATATTCACCGTAAGGCTCACGGGTTGCCAATTCGTGTCGCCTGTCGAGTAGGTGGGAGATACGACAGCCCCATTCAACTTCACCACATACGGATTCACCTGCCCCGAGCGCGACGCAGCTTTCCAAGACAGGATATAGGCACCGGCACTCGGAAACGTCACCGTCTGCGAGATCGCGCTAGCGCCTTGCAAGCTCACCCCCTGAGCCCCGTCCTGCACAGACAAATAATTCCACGCACTCCCGTTTTTAAATATCGCCGGTCCATTCGCTCCGTTTCCTGCCGCCGTCCACACGAAGGCTGCACGCTGGCCCGCATCCATCGCGCCATAATAAACGAAGTTACTCGTCACCGGGCTCTCAAAGCTAAAATTGCTCCCATTCACCGGGATCGTCCCCTGCGTATCTTCACCAATAAAAACCGCCAATTCTCGCGAGATGACTTCCGGCATCAGCACGTACGCAGCGCGGTAGTAAAATGTCGGGTCCGATGCACCGCTCGCGTCGAAAGGGACAACGGCGTAGTAGTGGTCCAACCACGGAGTCAGCCCTGTAAATGTCTTCGTAAATGTCTCACCCGGCACATCCACGTAGCTCACTCCGCCGAGGCTCGAAAAAAACGTGTCCGAGTAATACACGCGATAAAACGCCACATCCTTCTGCGCCCATTGGTTGTAGCTGCTCCAGTTCAGCGTCACGGTTTCACCGGTGGGCGAGGTCGTCACCGCAAAGCTCGTGATAGCCGCAGGTGGGCCGGGATTGTCCACTACCATACTCACTTCCCGCGACACGACTTCCTGGTAGGGAGGCACTGGTTCCGCGCCGATAAACAGGCCCACTTCCCGCGAGATTACTTCTTTTGTGAGGATGTAGGCTGCGGCGTAAATCACCGCCGGGTTTGCATTTCCCAGCCCGTCCACGGCGACGATGGCGATGTAGTGGTCTTGATACTCCGGGAGGCCGGCCAGTGTCGCCGTCATCGTCTCGCCGGGCACGGTGAGGGTGGGCGTCATCGTGGTTACATCGGCGAACGGCGCACTTGCGAGGTAGATGCGGTAATACGACACATCCTTTACGGCCCATTGGTTGTAGTTGCTCCAATTGAGCACGACCGAGTTGCCCGTGGGCGAAGGCGTGACGGTGTAGCCGGTCACTTGCGGGGGATTGCCCGATGCGTCCACTACGATGCTTACCTCGCGGGAAATTACTTCATGGTCCGCCGCCCCGTTTTCGATAAACAAGGAGACTTCCCGCGAGACGACTTCCTTAATGTCCGGGTCCGAGATTCCGCCGACGTGGATGCCCACTTCGCGGGAAATCACCTCATCGATCTCAATCACTTGCGCACGGGCGGCTGTGCAGACGAGGAGTATCAGCAGACAAAAGGCACGCCCGAATGTGGCGACAGCCTTTGGAGTGCGGGGGCTTGACCCCGCTTTTCCTCCCATCGGAGTTTGCGTCGAGCGTCGAAGGGA
>JAYSTZ010000111.1:0-1975 GCA_043719365.1 Verrucomicrobiaceae bacterium
CGGATTCAATATTTGGGACGATGACGAGCTTTAGCGCAGCGAGCGTGCTGCTGGACTTGAAGGGTGGAACGAACCAAGTTAAGTGGGAAGGACCCGATCTTGACGGAGTAAAGGGGCTCAAGGTGGGCGGCGGTTCCGGTGATGATACTATCGAATTCAGCGGCAATAGCGCGAGGCTTGGCGGGCTTGCGCTCGATCTCGGTGGCGGACGAAACTTCGTCGCAATCGAGTTCGGGACCGGGCACGTGGACGGTGTCGTATCTGTGAAAGGCGGCGGTGGTTCTGATGAATTCAGCCTCACCGCGACGAACGATCTGACGCTGCGCAAGGGAGTGAGCGCGGACTTCGGCGACGGCGCGGGCACTTTCGTGCTCGCGGCGGGGCACAATCTCACGGTGCGCGGTTCCACGGCGGTCAACTTCGGCAATGCGGTGGGCGGGCAGACAGACCCGAGTTTCGCGCGAATCGGAGGCAAGAGTATCAACCTCGGCCCACTCACGTTTTCCGCAGGTCAGGATGCCCGAATCGACTCGCTCATCGCCGGCTATGACGCAGTGACCGGCGTGACAGCGGACAATCCGGCTCGAAACATCACACTGGGTTCGTTGAAGGCGCTGGGCGCGACTGCGGTGGTTCTGAACGCGACCGACACGATCACTGTGCGCGGTTCTGCGAACATTTACGCAAATAGCATAGGAGGCGGACTTCTCGGTGTCGTCTCGCTCTCGGCGGCGTCCTTGGACATCGGGAAGGACCTGCTGTTCACCAATGGAGCGGGCGACGCGGAGTTCACGCTGGCTGCTGACAGCATCAGCATCGGGGGGAAACTCGTGCTCAATCTCGGCGACACGGCGACGCACGAGAGCGGCCCCACGCTGGCCGAAACGGGGTCGCACCGAATTGTGAGCATCGGACTGCCCGGCGGGACGCTGAGAGCGGAAAGTATCTTGCTCGCATCGAAAAGCGAAGTGTCCATCGAGACTCTGGGATTTTCCGCCTCGGGCCGCATCGAGACGACGGGCGCGTTTTCCATTATGGATGGCGGAGGCAGCGCCAACGTGGAGTTCACGGATGCGGACTTCGATATCGGGAAGACGTTCACGGTCGCAATGGGTGCGGGGAATTCAATGGTGGCGATGGAGGGTGGATTGTTTCGGGCGGCATCTGTTTCATTTACAAGCGCAGCTATTGCGCCGGACTGGGAGGTGATTTCGATGGGATTTGAGAAGGTTACCTTTGATTTCCTTTCGGTTCAGGGCGGCGCAGGCGCGAGCAGTTTCAATCTGGATGCGGACAGCGGGCGCATCGGCGCAGCGCTCATCAATCTCGGCGCAGGTGCGAATATTACGGACATTCATTCCGGTGTCGGCCTGAGGGTGGGCAAGCTCGGCTATCTCAGCAACTCCGGGGCAGCAGCATCGTTGGACACATTCACGCTCGACGGTATTGCATCGAAGGAGCTGAAACTCGTTATGGGGGATGCGGCTTCGCGCGTTGCGATCATCAATTCCCGCCTTGGTTCGCTGGCCGCCGGTACGCGCGGAGGCGCAGATGTTTTGACGTTGGACGACACGTCCGTATTTGGACGGACGTTCATCGACACGGGCATCGAGGTGGAAAACGACGAGACGCATATCGAGTCGGATACGGCGGCGGGCGGCATGAGCGTCTTTGGCGGAAAGTTCACGCTGAAGCTCGGCAAGGGCGATGATGTGTTTTCGGTCGCAACGGCCGCAACTCAGACGCGGGCAAAATTCTTTGGTGCGGCGGAAGTCGATGGTGGGGACGGTGCCGACACATTCACACCGCACGCAACGAACGCCGTTTTCGTGACGGCCCCGGTCTTGATCAATGTTCCTTAACTCCAACTTCACCTCATGAAAACGTTCATTCAAATCATCACGTTCTTCGCGCTCTCGATTCTCGCATTGGGAATCCCTGCGGACTTTAATGCACTGCCGCGCTACGGCACAAC
>JAYSTZ010000112.1:0-4508 GCA_043719365.1 Verrucomicrobiaceae bacterium
ATCGGAAATTTGATCCGCCAGCGCATGGTCCCGACCGACGAGCGGAAAGTCGATTCGAGGTTCATCAGGATCATGACGGTCGTAATCAGCAGGGCGACATTCAGCGCTTTGGCCGGAGTTCCGAACCGGATCCACCATCCTTGGTCCGGATTTGTAGCTTGAACGAGCTGTATCAACTCGTCCCGAAAACCGATGGATATAGCGAGAGGCACCATGAGGGCTGCCGCCAGAATGAAGCGCCATCTCGTTAGGAATTCCTGGTAATTGCCGCGGGAGTACATGAGGCTGAAGCACAGCCATACTCCTGGGAGCAGGGACTTCGCGGTCAGTGCCCATTTCAGCCAATACGCAACTTCTTCAGGTCGCGTCGCATCCAGACTCATGCCGTTCATCACGCTTTCCGTCGACCTCAACGCCATGCCGACGAAGAAACACCAGCGGGCGATGGTGCGCTTCCCGAAGAACAGGGCCGCCAATGCTAGGGCTCCGCTGAAGATTGCGGCGGAAAAAGCCAGTGAGGAATGGGACATTATGTTTTACTAACTTTGGAACTGATAGTTGTTCGAGCTTTAATGAGCATTGAAGTCAAGGAGGGAATCGGGGGGCAGGGAGTCACGGATTGAGGCGCGCGCGAAAGTCGTCGTGATTCGGAATGGCGGCACGGCTGTTGCTAGAGGTTCAGGTATGTGCTATAGCTTCCATACTTATTTTCGACGGTGGCTTGGATTCCTGGTGGGCAACCTTTCGCTATGGATTGGGAGCCTTTCTTCTGTAGCAGTAGCGGGCGGCGTTTCGCTTGCCTGGGATGCAAACGCAGAGCCGGACATCGCCGGCTACCGGGTCCACTATGGCACCACAAGCGGGGTATATACCGAAACAATCGACGTCGGGAATCATATCGAAGCGGAGGTGCTTAATCTCAGCGAGAACATTACTTACTTCTTTGCCGTCACGGCATACAATCCAGCGGCGCTTGAAAGTGCGCCCTCCAGCGAGGTGACGGTTACCATGGCTCCACCCCTGCCGAGTACATTTGGCGGCACGTATAGCGGTGCATTGGTTGCCGCTGCCGACGCAACAAGCGCATTTGCAGAACTCAGCATCAATAAAGCTAGGCGATTCACAGGTCGCGTCATCGTGGGAAATTTTTCGACAACGGTCTCCGGCACATTCAATGCAGCGGGAAAGGCGACTGTGAAGTTGCTGCTTCCTCTGCCGACGCCGTGGAAGTTTACTTTTCAGTTGAATGAGGGAAGCGGTTCGATGGACGTGCATCTGGTGAGGGGCAACGTAGATGTCCCGCTTAAACTCACCTCAACACCGTATTCGGGCGTCCAACTTGCTCCTCAGGCGGGAATCTACACGGTCCGAGTCGGCGCACTCGCATCTACAGTACCTGTCTTTGGGGCACCCGGGGAGGGCGGCTATGCGGTGATTACAATCACGCCAGCGGGTCGGGTCAGGACCGTGGGGCGGCTTTCAGATGGAAACGCTTTTACGTCTAGTTGCTATCTGAATACCGATGGCCAGTTCCTCGTTCATTCACCACTTTACGGGAATTCCGGCGGTATTCTGGCTGGCGGACTTTTTATTCGCGAAACGGCCGGAGTCAGCGATGGAGAAGGCGTTTTACAATGGCGGAAGCCGGTGGCGCCGACTGAACGCTTTTACAAGCAGGGGTTTGACGGCACGGTCCCCGTCCTCTTATCTCGGTTCCAGAGGATTTCATCCCTGCAAACTCTCAATGGCGGCCGCTTAACGTCTCCGCGCGCCATGCTCACAGGCGGCGGCCTACCCCAAGCGCCCGCGATAGACCGGGAACTGGGTTTCTTCCGAGGAAATGCGGTAACCGTCATGAATTCTGGAAATGAGCGGCTACGCCTCCAGATTCGTGGCTCAAATGGCTTAATCACCGGCACATTCATCCATCCAGGCGACGGCAAGCTCCGTTCGATTGCGGGCGTGCTTTTCCAGAAGCAAGGTGCGGGAACTGGGTTCTTTCCCGGTGTTCAGACGACCGGATCGATTCAACTCACCGGTATAGGGACTCTCACGGCTCAGTGATATGAGTGATTACGGAGCCGTTAAGAGACAATCCATCGTTGAATTCCCCCATTTTGAGTCGATAGAGTGCGGTGGATCTTCCGCACGAATGCGAAAACCAAATTCACCAAGCCTACCTACGAACGTTTCCCCAAGAACGGAGCGCCGTGTTTCATTTCCGTTGAAAACAGCGATATGGGCAATCGCCCTTTTGTTCATGCGGTGTATCGCTTCCGCCTACGCCGCTGAGAGCGTCAGTCTGGCTTGGGACGCAAATGTAGAAACTAATATCGCTGGATACCGGCTTTACTACGGAGCATTGAGCGGACATTACACCCAAATGTTGGATGTTGGTAATGTCACAGAAGCCACGATTTCAAATTTGACTGCCGGATTTACGTATTTCTTTGCTGTGACCGCCTATGACAGCGCAGGCTTTGAAAGCCTGCCGTCAAACGAGACATCGCTTACCATCGCGCCGGGCAGGCTTCCTGTGACGATTGGCAGCATGCAACGACTTTCCGACGGAAGTTTTCAATTCACACTTAAACCCGAAGCGGGCCTCGCGGGTTTTCTGAACGGGATCGACATCGAAGTTTCAAGTGATCTGAGCACATGGACGGTACTGACGCATTTGGTCAGTCTCACCGAAACGGTGCTTTTCATCGACCCGGACGCGGTATTTTCGGACCGCAGGTTTTATCGAGTGACCGCAAATTAGTGCTTTTTTGCAAAACGAAGGACCCGCCGCGATCTCAAAACAACGATGACTCTGGAACCACAATCATATCATACGGCCGGAGGTAAAACGAACTGGTTGTTTTGCCTCGGAATGCAGGGCTCAAGTCAAAATATTGCGTGTACTGTTTTCCGTCCACATTGCGAATCACGAGTACATTTTTGAGGCTGCCCTCCATTGTGACGCCGCCTGCCTCCATAATCGCCTCCAACAGAGTTAACGGCCGGTCCAGCGCAATCTTTCCGGGTTTCAGTACTTCGCCAGTGACGTTCACCGAAATGGTGCTGCTTTCCAGCGTCACGACAACTTCCGGGACCTTGAGTTGCGGTTTGTAGAGACCGGTGAGTTCGTCTTGCAGAGCGCTAAGTTTCTTTCCGGCCGCCTGAACCTCCCCGATAAGCGGCAGGCTGATCTTCCCGTCCGACCGAATTTTCTGGGCTTGATTCATTTCGGGCGCACCGGTGAAGGACAGTTTCACGATGTCTCCGGCGGCTAAAATTCCCGGTGTGAAGGCACCCGCCGGGTTGGGAAGCATGCCTCCATTCTGGCATCCGCCTAGCGACAGGAGCAGGAATGCGAGAAGAAATCCGTTGAGGGCGGCGAACACATTCAGCATCGGTCGTCGTTCCGAGCCCGTCCCCCGAGCGACGGGCGACCTTCCCTCGCGGTGGGTGCGTTTTTTGGATTCTATCGATTCATTCATGGGTATGTGTGCTGCGCTGACCAAAGTTCGCTCCCGTCCCGGCGAGAGCGGAAAGGAAAAAACACGGCTTGTATCCTCATTGAGTTTGAAAGAGATGCTCCGTGGTAAATTTCACCCGAATGCATACCGATACGGATAGCAAAAGAGCAAGGCGAAAGCGCATCGCACGCGTCAACTGACTCTTCCTGAGTAATACATTGCGAAGTTAAGACGTAGAGCATTTTACGAATCCGCACTTTTCCGAGGTTTCGTAGCTTCTTTCTGCCGAACATTTTTCTGCCAAAATGGAGTCGATTATTTTAGCGGAAAAATGTCTGGCAAAAAAGGGCCGAAAAACATCGCGATCGTTCCCTCGTGTTATTCCCTGCTCCTTCCGCCCCGGTCTTTTGCTGACTACTGCCTGCTGCCCCCTGCCCCCTGCCGACTGCCCCCATCCCGCTCCCCGCGCCTCAACCACCAAAGAAGCAGGAACAGCGGAATCAGCGATAGGGCAAAAAACAGCGGCCCTCCCTTATGATGAATCGGACTGTGGATCATATGCGGCCCGACATGGATACACAGAAGACTGATCACCAAAATCCGGAGTCCGTTGCGAATGATGCCGAGTGGAATCACAAGGGCGACCAGGACAAACCTGCGCCACGGGCTTTTCAGAAACAGATGAGAAGCCAGCAGGCTGGTGATGAATAGAACGTAGCTCGAGCGAATCCCGCTGGTCAGAAAGCGATGATTAGCGTCGTCTGGGTAGCGCGCTGAATTGGCGCGAAACGTGCGGTAAATTTTTTGCTCAGTGTCTAGGCAAGTGGCTGTGCCGCTCGACGTAGCTAACGGCGGAGCAAGGTACGAATCTGTCCCTTCGTTGCAGAAATAGCCGTTAGGCATGCCCCCACAGCCAAGCGTGGAGTTTGCAATTCGCTCTCTCCCGGAGTTAGTGATTGCGGCTCGATCGCTGTTAAGCACGGTATAAAAATGCGAACCGCGCGTCGCCGCTTTGGCCGCGCCGGGTACGTAGTAGCGGGTGAG
>JAYSTZ010000113.1:0-1973 GCA_043719365.1 Verrucomicrobiaceae bacterium
GGAGTAGCCCGCGAATCTGCGCAGAGCATTCGTTTTGAATCGCTCAACAAATCGAATGTCTCTCGACCGCTCGGCCCCCTCACCCTAGCCCTCTCCCCCGAAGACGGAGGCGAGGGGACCGGAAGATGAACGGCGGCGAGGTTGCCGCGTGACGGTAGCCCTGTCGCTCCGCGACAGGAAGCGAGGGCGCACGAACGGCACCCATCGTTCGTTTGAGGTGCTTCGACAGATCGACATCTACGACAGATCGCGCTGCCTGTCGCGGAGCGACAGGGCTACCTTGCGGCATCACCCAGCAGATTCCTCTTGCGAGCGGTCTGGTGCGGGTCTCACAATCTGGTCTGGATTGCGTACTCCACGACATGGAGGTTGCGGCTTTTGTCCGAATGAACTTGGACGGCCCGACCGATGCACAACCGTATTCTCGACATCTCCGATTCCGGCGCGCGGCTCTCCGTGCGTCATCGCCAACTAATCGTCACTCGACCCGACTGTGCCGAGGTCTCGATTCCGTTTACCGATCTAGCGGTGCTCATCATCGCCCATCCGCAGGTCTCGCTCACGCAGCCGGTCCTCGCCACGCTCGTCGAACACGGCGGCACACTCATCACCTGCGACGAACGACGACTGCCGTCCGGGATGATGCTCCCCCTGCAAACGCACTCGGTGCAAACTGAGCGGTTCGCGGCTCAGGTCGCCTGTTCGCTCCCCACCCGCAAAAGGCTTTGGCAACAGGTGGTCCGCGCCAAGATTCAGGCGCAGGCCGATGTCCTGACCGAGTTCCGGCAGTACGACTCGGGCCTCGGGGCGCTGCTCCCCAACGTGAAGTCGGGAGATCCGACAAACGTCGAAGCGCAGGCCGCGCGGCGCTACTGGACGGCTCTCTTCGCCAGCAACACCTTCCGACGCGACCCCGAAGCGCAGGATCAGAACCGGCTGCTGAACTACGGCTATGCCGTGCTGCGGGCCATCGTCGCCCGAGCCATCTGCGCGGCGGGCCTGCATCCGTCGCTCGGTCTGCACCACCACAACAAATACAACCCGTTCTGTCTCGCCGACGATCTGATGGAACCGTTCCGGCCCGTCGTCGATCGCATCGTCGCGCAGTTCGTCGAGGAACGCGGGTTTGAAGCCGACCTCGATCAGTCCGCTCGGCGCGAGATGCTGCTGGCACTGACGGGCCGCTGCGAATGCGATGGCGAATCGCGCACGCTGTTCGATGCGGCGAGTCGCACGACCAGTTCGCTGGTCGATGTCTTTCAGGGACAGGGCCGGGACATCGCCCTGCCACAGCGGGTCCATCATGCCGCGACGTGAGTTCACTTTATCGGGTTACAAAGGGATGTGGGTCTTCGCCCTCTTCGATCTGCCGGTGACGACTCGCAAGGCACGCAAGCGCTACACGCAGTTTCGTAGCCTGTTGCTCAACGAAGGCTTCTCGATGCTCCAATTTTCCGTCTACGCCCGCTATTGTGTGGGCGACGACAGTGCTGAAGCATTCCGAGTCCACATCCGCCGCGCACTCCCCGACGAAGGACATGTGCGACTGCTCTCAGTCACCGACCGTCAGTTCGGAAAAATGGAGGTGTTTCATGGAAAAAACGCAGGCCCCGTCGAGGCCGAACCCGATCAACTGCTCCTTTTCTGAAGTCTCACAAGCGCCGAACACTCAAGCTCGATGGGTTTGCGGAGGGGGTAGTGTATCCGAGCGGCAATTCCCCGCGAGCCACAGCAGTACAACCGAAGTTGCTGGAACAGATTGCAGTGTATCCGAGCGGCAATTCCCCGCGAGCCACAGCTACACGTCGGAGGGCATGCCGTTCGGGGGCAGTGTATCCGAGCGGCAATTCCCCGCGAGCCACAGCGACGATTGCCCGATCAGCTCCAGCGTGAGAGTGTATCCGAGCGGCAATTCCCCGCGAGCCACAGCCCCGAGCGGTGAGGATCTCTTGAAGTCGGTAGTGTATCCGAGC
>JAYSTZ010000114.1:0-1970 GCA_043719365.1 Verrucomicrobiaceae bacterium
GCCAGTAATCGGCGTCATCCCGGATTTTCTTGCAATACATGCAGATCGGCAAAAGGCGTTTCAGTTGCCGCATTCGCTCCGCGCTCTCTTCCAACTCGGTGATGCGGGCCGCCAGATTGCGCTGCAAGGCAATCGTGCGTTGCGCATTGCGCACGCGGGCGAGCAGTTCGGACATCCCGCATGGTTTGCGGATGAAGTCGTCTGCACCGGCGGACATCGCTTTCGCAATGTCCTCTTCCCCATTCCGGGCCGTGACAATGATGAGGTAGATATAGCTGTCCGCATCCAGCCTTCGCACAGCCCGGCAGACCTCCAATCCGGTAGCACCTGGCATTTCCCAATCCACGATAGCGATGGGCGGCGGATCAAAGGAGGTCAGCACCTCCAGCGCTTCATCTCCCGTGGCCGCCGTGGTCACAGAGAAAGCTCTGTTTTCCAGCAATGTGCGAAGAGCTTCCCGTGTTACTTTGTGGTCTTCTGCGATCAGGATTCGGATGATTGAGTCAGGCATAGGAGTTCTGGGGCATGAGAAACGGGCTTTTCATTTACGAATCGCCAGAGACGATCGGCGCGGAGGTAACGATTTGCTCACGGCGGTTGGAGCCTGCCCGCGGCGAGCATGGGAAGAAGGTGCAAGCGCGGACAAACCGTTACAGCCAAAGAACCCGCCGCGCTCGAATGATATGCAAACGTGAAAAACTTTGTGATTTGCATTACCGATGCCGCTCGGGTTGACCGGCAGATTGTGGTCAGCGTCGCCGAGCCGACGAACCTCGGAAGGGCTGCTCATCTTGCTCTCGATCAAGTAATGAACGAAGGCCCAACGATTCAGTTCCCCGTGTTTCTGGACATTCACTCCGCCGATCAATTCAACAATGTCGCGTGGATGCACCCGCAATAGGGCGTTTTTCAGCAGTCATTAGCTGCGGATCAGGGCAATCGCGGCAAGGTCGTCTTCCGGCGGCTCTCCGTTTGACCGCCTCCCGACGGCATCAACGACGCTCCATAAAAATCTTTCGGTGGCCTCGGTTTCAATAACAGCTTCGCGCACCTGCTCGACGGTGAAACGCTCCCCGTGCTGATTCATCAAGCTGAACAGGCCATCACTGTAGATCAGCCCGGCGTCGCCCGTCAAAAGGTGCATGCGTGTCTCAGGTCGAAGGGGCAAATCGGCGAAAATTCCGATCATCGTGCCATGAGGTCCGGCACTCTCCACGCGACCGTCGGCACGTCGCACCAGCAGCGGCGGATGACCGGCGGACGCGAACGAAAGCGCGCCCTTGCCATCGATCACGGCGCAGCAAGCCGTCATAAAGAAACGCCCGCGGAATACCTCGAAGAATTCGCGGTTCACGCAGCGAAGAATGGCACTGGGCTCCGCTTCGGTTTCGCAACCGCGATTGAACAACAGCGCGCATAAGGTGGTGAGCAGCGCGGCGGAAGCACCGTGGCCCGTCGCATCGGCCAGCCAGAGCAGCGTGCGCCCGTGGCTGAGGGGACGCCAGCCGAAGACATCGCCTCCGACTTGCACGAGGGGCCGATAGATCGTCTGCATGGACCAGCCGATCAGCGGCGGAATGGCCGAAGGGATAATGGCCTGCTGCGTCGCACGAGCCGCGGTGAGATCGGTTTCCTGGGCGGCCCGCCAGTGGGCGAGCTCGTCATTTTGGGAGCGAAGTTCTTCGGCGAGGGCGCGGAGGCGGAGCTGCGTATGAATGCGCGCCTCCAGCACGGATCGGCTGACAGGTTTTGTCACAAAATCGTTCGCGCCCGCATTTAGGCACCGCACCTCATCCGCAGCGCTGCTGTGCGCTGTCAGCATGATTACGGGCAACTCACGTCGCGCAGGGTCGCGCCCCGTCCGGATGCGTTCACAGACCTCGTCGCCATTGAGTCCGGGCATTTCAAAGTCCAGGAGGACGACATCCGGCGGATTCACATCCAATTTCGCCAAACCTTCCGCACCATTC
>JAYSTZ010000115.1:0-4496 GCA_043719365.1 Verrucomicrobiaceae bacterium
TGGTTCGAGACGATCTTCCACTCGAGCGCGCCTTCTTTTCCGAGGCGCTTGAGCTGGATGATGAGGCACTCGCGGAGATCGCGGGCACCGACGCCGACCGGATGAAAGGTCTGCACGATTTCGAGAATGCGGGCGAGGTCTTCCACTTCGAGACCGGTGTTCCCTGCGACTTCTTCGGGAGTGGTTGTGAGGAAGCCGCTCTCGTCGATGTTGCCGATGAGCAATTCGCCGAGCTGGATGTCGCCTTTGGAGAGGTCGGTGCCGCGGAGCTGTTCAAAAAGGTGCTGCTGGAGCGTCTGCTCCTCGGTCAGCGAGTCGAAGAAAAACTGACGACGTTCGTCCTCCTCGGTGCTGCGTTTGGCGTAGCTCGCATTCTGCGACATATAGTCACGCCACTCGTCGTCGAGCTTCGAGAGCCGCTCGAACTCCTCGCGGAATTCTTCCTTCTCCTGGTTCGGGTTCTCGATTTTCGTCTCGTTGTCTTCGACTTCGAGCGTGGGGTTTCCGTCGATCTCCTGCTGGATGAGCGTGCGGAGTTCCAGCATCGGGACCTGAAGAATCTGAAGGCTTTGCTGCAACTGAGGGGCTAGAACTTGCTGCTGTGAGAGGTTTTGAGATTGGGATAATCCGGCCATTGTTGTTGTTGGTTAGTTGTTGGTTGGTGTCGAACTTGCTGACACTCGCGAACATGACTCTAGCAATGGGCGTGCCACGATGCAAAAGCATCTTTTGCAGTTTCCGGGCTCACTTCTCGCTGTAAGGTGAAAGAGCCATGAAACAGCCCATTAAAATTCTTTCAGCCTGCGTTTTCGCAGTAGCCCTCGGAGGCATCCTCGCCGCGCCCACCAGCGGGCAGCAACCCGCGCAGCCCACGGCCGAGGCTGTGGAAATCGCCAAACTCATTGGTGAAGTCGAGCAGCAACAAGTCCAGATGTTGGCGAATCAGGATGCCATCGAAACCCGCATGACCGCCATTGCAGCAGAACTGCGGACCGCAAGAATCTTCGCAACACGTGGAGGAGGATCCGGAAAATGAAAACGCTGCTCGCCACTTTCGCCGCCATCGCAATCGCCGCCACGGCGACCGTGAAATCCCAGACACCGGCACCGCCGGCCCGCAACGCCGCAGATGTTCTACGCGCCATTCGCGACCAAAACGTGAAGCTCCTTGAGCGTCAGGCTGCCTCCCTGAAAAAGCTGGAGGAACTCGAAGCCACTTCGAAAGTCGTCAAGAGCCTCGCGGCGCGTTCGTAGCTTGAGGCTTTGACAGGATGCCCGCCGGGTGGGACACTACGCCATGCGCGAAATTTTTGTCCATCAGGATTTCACCCGAGTTGGCCACTTCAAATCGATTCTCGATTCCGCCGGGATCGCGTCGTTCATCCGGAACGAAGTCAGCCATAATTCAGTTACGGAATTACCGTCTCCGGTTCTTTTCCCCACCCTTTGCGTGGAAGACGACGCCGATTACGAAAAGGCGCTGGAGCTTCTACGGGAAGTTTACCAGCCGCACGATACCGATGCTCCCGACTGGATCTGCGGGGTCTGCAAAGAAACCGTGCCCGGAACTTTCGAGTCGTGCTGGAGCTGCGGTGCGCCCCGGCCGGGCGCGTGAGTCAATTTCCCGGCGGCTCGGGGTGCGCCGGGCGTGAGTGACGGTCTTTTCTTAAAAGAACGGACGACGGGGCGTTGAAACGTTAGAAACGAGGAAACGGGGTCAGGCGATAATGAAGGAATTTGCCTTTCTAACCCGAACCATTCACTTCAAAATTGGTAACCTTTTTCAAAACAGGGTCGTATACAATTCGCCAAAAGCCGTGCCCTCCGTCCATAACCTGAACATAGTTTTGACCTGCGTTCCTGAAACGATCTCCGTCTCGATCCGCAGGAGGAAAGTAATTCATGTGCAGCAACTTACTTTCCCCGCGCGAAAATCCGAAACATTGAACCCTATATTGATCAAAGCGGAGGATAATCTTATCAAGAATCTTAACATTCACTTCTTGAGCATCTCTAGCGGGTTGGGCACGTTTCCATGTTAAAAATTCGTAAATTGCTTTTTCGGAAATCCCAATTGCGCGCCGTGTGGGTGTCCACGTCAACTCAACATCGACGTCATGCACCCCAAATGTGAATTTCTTCTGATTTACTTTCGTATGATCGAAAATAAACATTGTATTGGCCGGACGACCGAATTGAGGCTCGCTAGCTACACTCCAAGATAACGTCATCCAGCAGGTGATTAATACTATCTTCAAGTTCATGGGACTTTATTCCAGTCTCTTGCAGGAGTGTTCGTGAAACGCCTGACTAGATCGTCCAGGCGGCGTGCCAGATCGTTTACTCCGTGCCCTGCGTCATTCGGGCATTTTCCAAGTAACCCCTCAATCGCGTGTCCAATTTCATGCGCTAGCGCTACTTCGAGAGGGCGACCACTTCCATCAGGCAGCTTTCCTCCTAGTATGATCGAAATAGTCGCACTCTCAGCACTGTTTCCGTTATGTCCCGAATTTTCAGGGTAGAAGCTGGTGTCGTTTCCCGCATCAAACTCCGGATTGCCTTTTTTAAAACCAACCACCCCTTTGCAATTATCTAAATAGCTCATGGCACTTAAGAGGTCAGAGTTCCCCTCGAAAAAATAAGCTATTGCCCCAATCGCGCGGAGGGTATCAAGGGCATTACTGACGGCGTTTCTGAAATCCGGGGGATTCGATATATGTGTATCTAACCCCAGCGGATCCACCGCCCCCAACGGCCCGTTGTGAACATACCCATAAAGGTTAATCCCGCCTTCCTCCTCAATCGGGTCCCGCGAAATCCACCTGCCCAGCTCCGGCGAGTAGGCGCGGAACGGCGCGAGCACGAGGCCGGAACGCAAGTTCGTGTAGTGGCCGGTGAACCCGAAATCCGAGTCCAAGTCTCCGCTGCTTTGCACCTTGGTTCGCATTCCGTAGGGCGTGTAGTCGTAGCGCGCCCGGATCCCCCCGTTCGACGCGTCCACCAGCTCACGGATGCTCCCGAGATGGTCCCGCGTGTAATACAGATTCACCGCTGCGCCGATTGTCGAGATTCGCCGTTCGCCGTTCCCGAAGAACAGCCGGGTGTGATTGTTCACGCTGCTTGCCGTGTCCACTTGGCCTACGAGCGTCAGCCCCTCCCACATCAGACGCAAATTCTTGTTCGCCGTGATTCCGTCCGGCTTCTCCGAAAGACTCACACGCCGACTGAACGCATCATACCCAAACTCCACCAGCCCAATCGTCGAATTCCACACCGACACCAGCCGGTTCTCCGCGTCCCACACGTACGAATTCATCCCATCCGTCGTCAAATTCCCATCCGCATCATACGCAAACGTGATTTGCGGCACCGGCTGGAGATTCACCTCGATCGTTTTGTTCAAAACGCGCGGCACAAACCCCGGCGGCGCGTCCTCCGTTGCCTTCATCGCAAACGTATTTTGCCCCGCCGCTGCGTTCGTCTTTTTCCGCCATTCCGTCCCGCTTGCCGCAGGCACCCCGCCTTCCCGCATCTGCGCCGCCTGACCATCGATCTTCACCGTGCTCTTCGGCGACACCGTCCCTCGCAACTCCAGCTCCCCGCCCACCGTCTGGTTGGTCAGTTGATTGAACGGGTTCGCCGCCCACGACCTCACTCCGCCGTTCCGCTGCTCGCTCGTCCGATTCCCCTCCGCGTCGTAAGTGTAGTGATGCACATTTGCCAGCGCCGTGCCAATCGTCTCCGACACCGTCTCCAACTGCTCACTCGCATCATACCCCATCGTCCACAACTTCGTCGCCCCATCCGCGCTCTTCCCCCACGAAGTCAGCCGCCCGGACCCATCGTACCCGTACGCGTGGTCCGTGTAATTATTCGCCGCATCATTCCACGTATGCCCGATCGCCCCCAGCCGATGCTCCCCCGGCCCGCTCGTTGTATCGTCCCCGTAGCTCGTTTTCAAACTGCCCAGCTTTGTCCAAGTCACACGCCCCGATTTCCCATCATAGTGCAGCTCCTCCGTCCCCAGCAGATTCGTCAGACTCGTCAGCCGCCCATAGTCATCCCAGCCCCGCGTCGTCAGCACATCCGCACCAAACAGATTTGCTACGGGCAGGATACGATGAAAAATGAACGCTGGTTGTAAAAAGCACATCGGTTCGGGTTGAATGGTTTCCCTTGCGGTTGGCGGTAGAGTCTCACCGCATTTGAGAGGAAATCACGGTTTTTTTCTGGCGCTTCTTACCTCTCATTCAGGAACTTCATCCTCTCTCATTTCTTTTTTATCGCCTGACCCCAGTTCCCCACAGTATTCGCCTATTTTCTTTGATCGCAAAGCCGAGTTTTTGTCAAAATAAGAAGCCTGACCCTAATGGCGCTCAATTAAGCCGGAGACCACTGGAATACACTGGTTGTGCGGCTTTTGAAGCGATTGCGATTCGAGCAGGACCAGTAAATCGAAAGCGAGCGGCGCCGCCCACCCGCTTCATTACTGCTTT
>JAYSTZ010000116.1:0-4485 GCA_043719365.1 Verrucomicrobiaceae bacterium
CACTCGGACCAGACGCAACCGGCCCAGCCCGGTTCAGCAAACAGCGCCCCTCCTGCATTTACGCCGCTCCCGCCACCAGTGGACAACTCCCGTCCGGAATCGATCGGAGTTGTGACGCCCGATATTTCCACGGAGAGTGCGTGGAAAAATGTGGTCCGCGAAATTAACATCCTGAAAGCGAAAAAGCAGGACTTGTTACGCGATAAACAACCGGGACATCGGTTGGTTCTCGAGGTTCAGGAGAAACTGGACACACTGGATCTCCAACTGGAAGGAGAACTAAAAACCGCACTCGACCGACTCTCCGCGAACTACAGTCAAATCTCCAAAAAGATCTCCGAACTGAAGGCCAGAATACCGGAGTGGAAGAAAGCCGACGAGGATCTCAAGCGCGCGACAGACGATCAGGGATTGCTCGCCGGCACCAAGGGTCGCTGGCTCACGCAACTCAGGCTTATCGAGCAGAACTACGAAGGTGACCTGTATGCCTTCGACCGCGACCGGATCAAGCTGTCTTATAACCGCATCACACAAATCAATGAGAACCCGGTCTCTCCGAACCGGTTTGGCCTGCTCCTGTATGCAACCATACTCGGCCTCATGCTTGCGGTCGGCGTCCCATTCTTAATCGAGTATTTGGACCACACGCTTTCGAATCTTGAGGAAGTCGAAGCGGCATTTCAGCTCCGCGGCCTTGGAATCATTCCGAAGTTGGGGAATAATGAAGACCAGACGACTTTGCTCAATCAAAATTCGTCGAAAGAGTCGAACCTCCTTGAAAACTTCCGGGTCATTCGGACGAATTTGCTGAGCATGGGCTCTGTGACCAAGCCGCCCCACGTGATCATCGTCACCAGCGCGATGCCGAAAGAGGGCAAAACATTCGTTTCGTCAAATCTGGCAATGTCGTTTGCACAGACGGGGGCGAAGACGCTCCTGATCGACACCGACCTTCGCCGCGGACGTCTGCACCGCCTGTTCGGTTATCGCAAGCAACCTGGACTGAGCGGCGTGCTTCTCAACCAAGTCACGCTCGAAGAAGCCATTCGCCCGACTCCCGTTGAGAATCTTTTCATGCTTTCCGCCGGGCAGCATCTGGAGACGGGAACCGAGCTCCTCGGGTCGCAAAAATTCATCGATATTCTCGGAGACTTGAGAAAGCGCTTTGAGCGAATCGTAATGGACACGCCGCCGGTCCTGGGTCTCTCCGAGACGTCGATTCTTCAGAATCATGTGGATGGCGTACTGTTCGTAATTTGGAGCGGGCAAACCCCCATCAAGAGCGTCAAAGCAGCCATCGAAATCCTCCAGAGCAATGGGGCGAATTTCTACGGGTTTGTGCTCAACCGCCTGGACCTCAGTGCGACAGCGAACTACTACCAGTATTACTATTACTCGCACGACTACTATTACCAGTACACCCCGCGCCAATTGGAGAACTCGTAGCGTTCGGAAGAGGAAAATAGTCCATTCTGAATGACGTCCGCGGCCGCAAATCTCGCACCTCCGCTTGGCGTATCCGTCGTCATCCCAGCTTACAATTACGCGCAGTATCTGCCCGAGGCGATCACATCCGCGCTCGCTCAATCATGGCCCCTCATGGAGATTATCGTCGTGGACGATGGCTCCACGGACGAGACAGCGGCCCTGCTCTCGGGAATGAAGGACCCGCGACTTCGCGTCATTCGGCAGGAAAATGCAGGGCTTTCAGCAGCGAGGAATACGGGCATTCGCGAAGCCCGATATGAGTTGATCGCATTTCTCGATGCCGATGATCGTTGGGCTGCGGACTTCCTCTGCATCGTAGCCGCTCGATTTGCAGAATTGCCGCCCGATTTCGCCATCTCAGCCAGCGGCTGGCAGCGCATGACGCACGACGGTCAACTCGTTGCGCAGCCCAACGGAATCCTCGCACCGGCATCGGTGCTGACGGCGCGCGACTTCATCATTCGCAACCGCGTGTTTCCCTCCGCCGTCGTTGCGAGGAAAGCGGCGTTTGTCGAGTGCGGCGACTTCGATACGACGCTGCGCAGTTCGGAGGATCGGGACATGTGGATTCGCATGACCACCCGCCACCGTGCTGCGTACACCGACAATGCGCTCGTCCACATCCGCAGGCACGGCGACAACATGAGCAAGAACGCTGCGAGGATGCGGCTCAACACTTCGCGGACGCTAGGCAAGGCGTGGCGCGCGAACGCTGTGAGTCGATGGAACATTCTCTTTTGGGCTCGCGCCCGCGCGGTGTTCGAGTTTTCGAGCGCATGGACTCACTTCAGCTCAGGAGAGCGCGGCAAGGCGCTTCGGTATCTTGCGTATTCCTTTCTCCTCTGCCCGGTTTTCCTACGGCCATCGGAGCTGTGCGAGCGTCCGCTATTTCGACTTCGAGCGCTGCGAACCTTCCTCCTGAGCAAAGCCGAGACACCTCAACTCGCACCCATCGCGGCGACAAAGTGAGGATCGTTCACCTCGTCAACTCGCTCGATCCCGGCGGGATGGAAAACGGCGTCTGCAATATCGCAGCAGGTCTGCTGCACCGCGACTTCGAGACGCACGTCGCGTGTTTGGAGCGCCGTGGCGCTTTCGCGGAGCGGCTTCCGGGGAATGTTCACGTTTTAGGAAAACGCGGAGGATTCAGTCCGCGCGCGGTTTTCAGTCTCGCCCGACTGCTCCTGCGGCTCCGCCCGTCGGTGCTGCATACACACAATCTCGGACCGCTCATTTACGCCGGCCTCGCGACGCTGGGCGGGCGGACCTGCCGAATCGTTCACGGCGAACACGCGCAACTTGCACCGTGGGAATTGGAGCCAAGGCGGCTCGCGCAGCGCCATCGCCTCTATCGCGGATGCCGAGCAATTCACACGGTGTCGAAAGCGCAGCTAGACGAGCTCGTGCAGCATGGGTTTCTTGCCGAAAAAATACGCTCCATCCCGAATGGTGTGGATACCACGCGGTTCTCGCCCGTCGCGCGCACACCGGGTAAAACCGTCGGGCTCGTAGGCCGCTTTGGCCCCTACAAGCGCCACGACGCGCTGCTCGCGGCACTCGCGGACGTTCCCTACGTGCGCCTTCTTTTTGTGGGCGGCGGCGGGAGCGAGGAGTCGCGTATCCGGCAACTCGCCGCTGGAAATGAACGCGTGCAATTCACCGGCTTTCGCAGCGACCCAGAACTTTGCTACCGGGAGATGGATTTGCTCGCGGTCCCGTCAACGAACGAAGGCATGTCCAATGCAGCGCTGGAAGCCATGGCGTGTGGAGTTCCGGTATTGGGAAACATTGGATGCGGGCACGAAGAAGTCATCACCAGCGGCGCGGATGGACTCATCGCCAACCTCATCGCGCCCGCCGATATCGCACGGGAAATCGCCGCACTTTTAGGCAAACCGGAGCGCCTCGTTGACATGGGACGCCGGGCACGCATGACTGTGGAGTCCCGTTTTTCAATCACCGCGATGCTCGACGCATACGAACAGCTTTACCGCGCCCACGCGCGCTGACGATTCATGGATTTTACCTGCATCGTCCTCTTTCTCGCGCTGTTTTACATCAAGCCCCAGGAATGGACCTCCCTGTTTTCCACCATCCGGCTCGTCCAACTCACGCTCCTCACGTCGCTCGGCACGCTCATTTTTCGCGAGCGCAGCTTGAAAGGGCGGGACTTCTTTCGGACGCCGCATGACTGGGCGATGGCAGGCTACTTTTTGTGGGTCTTCATCACGTATCCGGAAGGGCCCGTCGCGGGTTTCCGCGAGTTTCTGAACCGGCTCACGTTTTACGCCGTCATCGTGCAGACCCTCACGAACTGGAACCGTATCTCGCGCTTCCTCGGCTGGTGGACTTTCTTCGTGTGGATCATCGCGTTTCTTGCACTTGCCGGCGAGTATTTCTGGGATCCGCTCAACAGCTACATGATCAGCCACGGCCCGATGAAAGAGCGTCTTGTCCTGAATCTTTCGATGACCAACAACCCCAACGCGCTCGGGCACACGATTGCGCCGATCATGGCGATGCTCTATTTCTTTTGCGTATGGAAGCGACCGCTTTTTATGAAGCAGCTTGGCTATCTCGCCTACATCGTCCCGATTTGGGCGATTTATCTCACCGTTTCGAAAGGCGCATACCTCGTGTCGGCGGCTGTCATCGTAGCAACACTCACGTTCGGGCGCCCGAAGTGGGTCCAAATTCTCATCATCTCCCTCGCAATCGGCGGTGGTGTCGGAGCGATCTACGCTCTTCCCCGAATGGGCGAATTGCAGCACACGAAAAACGATGAGGCGATTCAGGGCCGAATCAAGGCCTTCACGTACGGACACGAATATTACCAGACCCGCATTTCAGGAATCGGATTCGGCCAGTTCGTCCCGACGCTAATGAAAGACCACGGCTACTACAAAGCATCGCATTCCACATACGTGCAGACCGGCTCCGAGCTCGGGAAAATCGGTATGTTCCTTTTCCTCATGGTGCTGTGGTGCAACCTGCGCA
>JAYSTZ010000117.1:0-4484 GCA_043719365.1 Verrucomicrobiaceae bacterium
ACAGGACTGGCTCTAGATACCCACGTTCCGGATCGTGAAGACCCGGTCCGCAGTGGTTCCCGGTGCGATACCACCAAAACTCACGCACGACACACCGTCCGTAAGCCCCGTGCCGACCGGCTGCTCCATGGCGATCTCCGCGTCTGTGTAGCTCGTGACGGTCGTGAGCACGAGTTGTGTGTCGCCAGTATTCGACCCTGAATATGCGAAGAGCGCCTGGGCCTGTAGGCCGACTATAGAAGAGAGGCGGCCCGCGATCGCAAGAGAGCTACCAGACCGCGAAACGACTTCGGCAATCAAGCTGTTGTTCAGCGGGATGGTAATATAAGCGCCAACATCCGAGGCCGAAACGGTGTGCGGTCCACCATAGATTGTTCCGCCGCCCAAATCGGCAAAGGCCGCCGTCCCTCCAGTCCCGCCCGTGAGCGTGGAAATGGGTGTCGTCACATCGCGGAATTCCAGAGCTTCAGTAGGGTCAGCACTGACGTATCCATTTGACGGATTCCACAATCGCAGCGAAGCAGATGTGAAGGTTTCATTAGCTCCAAGGGTAGGGATATCGAACACAAAAAACGAGCGGTACTCAATGCTGCCGGCATCAGTGGCGAATCCCGTTAAGTAGTTTGTGTTTGGGGAATCATGGACCCCCGCCGCATTGTACCATCCGCGGTCCGTCGCATTGATCGTCCTCACCACCGGCGGAGTGGCGATGCCGCTACCCGTCAGTGCGACATCGAATGGGTTTTCGTCCGCGTCATTGCTCGCGAGCATCATCGCCGCTGTGCGCGCACCAAAACCTGCCGGCGAAAACAGCACTGTGAAATTCGTGCTGCCTCCGGGAGCCACGGCGGTCGCTGGCAGCGTCGTCACGCTGAAATCCGCGGCATTTGCGCCGCTGAAAGTCACCGCCAGACCGCTGAGCGTGGCGTTGCCGGTATTGCTCACCGTGTACGTCTTGCTCGCCGAACTGCCGACCACCACAATGCCAAAAGCCGTCGTCGCGCTGCCATCCACCAAGCTCGTGCCCACCGGCTCTTCGAGCACGATTTCCGGGGCAGCAGGCACTCCCGTGCCCGATAGCGAAATGTCGAAAGGGTTCTCGTCCGCGTCATTGCTGGAGAGTCGCAGCAGAGCCGTGTGCGCCCCGAGTCCAGAAGGCGTGAAGCGGATGCTGAAAGTCGTGCTCGCTCCGCTGTTCAATGACGTGGCGGGCGGTGTGGTGAGCACAAAATCCGCCGCATTTGTTCCTTCGATTTGCACCGAGAGCCCCGTGAGCCGCGCTCCGCCCGTGTTGCGCACGGTGAAAGTGCGCGTTGCATTTTCCGTCGTGGGTATATTTCCCCACGAGACAGCCGTGCCGTCCGGCAAGTCTGTACCCGCAGGCTGCTCCACAGCAATCTCCGGCTCGGTCGCACCGGAAGTAATACTGAGCGAAACGAGCCCCTGCGCCGCTCCGCGCCCGTCCACCGCGATCACGTAAGCAGTGCCCGCAGCGCACGGAAACCCCACCCGGCTCTGCGGTCCGCCCGCATCGTCGTTGGAAGTCACCAGCGTGAGCGCCGTCACATCGGTGCCCGTGTAAACAGCCACGACGGTGTCGAAATCACTGCCCAGCGTATCAATGACCGCCCAGCCATTTGCAGGCGCAGTCCACGACCACCACACCGATGCTGCGGGCGGAGCCGAAGCCTCGTGTGTCGGCTCGCCCGGCTCGCCCGTGGCGGTGATGTTGCTGCCGGTGAATGTCCCGCCCACGCCGGAGACGACCGTGCGGCTCGCGAAAGCATCATTTACCAGTCCCGGCACAGTCGGCTGGAAAAAGTAATTCAGCGAAAAGATACTCTCCGCTGTACCCGCGCCATCCACCGCAATATGCAACACCTCGCCCGAAGTGACTGCGACGGAGACAAAGCTCTGCACGCCGCCGGCATCATTGTTCGCCGCCCTCTGCGTCAGCGCACTCACCGCCACTCCGGTGTAGGCAGCGAGCGTGGTATCCAAAGAACTGCCGTAAGTATCCAGCGACAACGTGCCGTCTGCCGGTGCCGTCCAGCGATACCACACCGACTCAACTGGCGTGGATGCTCCGGCGTGGTTTGGCTCTCCGGTCTCCGCCGAGGCGCGCAGATTAGTACCGTTCATACGACCCGCCGCACCCGGGAGCGGTTCCGAGTCTGCAAATCGATCATTCGACGGACGCACGCTGATCGGGTCCACTCCGACAAACGCCGCTGCGCTCGTGCGACTTCCAAAGGCATTCGTAATCGTGACCGTGTAATTTCCCTGATCCACCTCCGCGACACTCGCCACCGAGTAGCTCGTGGAAATCGCACCCGCGATATTCGAGCCATTTAGAGCCCATTGATAACTCAGAGGGGCAGTGCCGGAAGCTGTCACCGAAATTGCCAGCGAATCCCCGGCTACCAAAATCGTCCCCGCCGGCTGCGTCACAATGACCGGCGGGCTGTTCACATTTGCCGGCGCAGGGTAGTTCAGCGTGATGTTGCCCTCCCCGCCGCCATAGCCGTTCACTTGGAAATAATACCGCTGCCCGCTCGTCGCTGAAAACGTCACGCTGCTCGCCAGACCGATAGCGTCATCATTCGATCCCAGATGAACTAGCGAAGCCAGCGTGCCGCTGCCCGAGTAAATCGCCAGCGTCGTGTCATAGTTACTGCCGGAGGTCGTCACGGTGATACTTCCCGTCGTCCCGGCAGCCCACTCCCACCATACCGATTTCGTGCCCGCCACTAATGGGTAATGCGGTTCTCCCGTCTCAAAAGTGGACAGTTGATTCGTGCCCGTGACTTGCGTGGTCCCTGCCGCCAGCAGGGCACGGTTTGCGAAGTCATCATTGCCCGGCGGCGAGATGATGGCGAACGGAAACGCCCCCGTTGCCGGAGCAGCGCCGTTGCTCGCAGTCACATTCAGCGTCGTGCTCGAGCCAGTGGCAGGCACCGTCAAACTCGCACTGTAAGTCCCGTCATTCGCCGTCACATCCGGTGCGATACCGCTGTCGAGAAAGGCCACCTGCGTCCCCGTACCCAGTACACCCGTGACTGTCGCTCCGGTCACCGGCGTGAGGTCCGAGACCGTCACATAAAATGCCGTGCTCACCCCATTGCGCAGCGGGCTCGTGGCCGCCGATGCGCGTAACTCCAGCACGCCGTCCGCAGCCACCGTCAGCGCGGCATGTGCGTCCACGATGCCTCCGGAAACCGTCCTTCCCGCCAGCGAAGCCAGCGGCCGCGTCGTCGCCATCAGCCGGTTTTTGATCTCCAACATCGTCGCCGTAGGGAACTGGCTTTTAATCAGCGCCGCAACACCAGCGACATGCGGAGTGGCCATGCTGGTGCCGCTGTAGCTGTCGTAGCTCGTGTCCGAAGCCGCCGTACTCGACAAAATCGCCACGCCCGGTGCGCCCACATCCACGGTCGTCGCACCGTAGCTCGAAAATGACGCCAGAGCCCCTGTCCGGTCCACAGCCGCCACTGCCACCACGTTCGCGGGGTCGTAGTTCGAAGGATAGTTCGGCGTCACATCATTGTTCGACGACGAATTGCCCGCCGCCACGACAAAAAGCACTCCCGCACTGCTCGCCGCCGCGATGCTGTCCCGCAGAGCCTGACTGTAGCCGCCACCGCCCCAACTGTTGCTCAAAATGTGCGCCCCTTTTGCCACGCCGTAGTCGATGCATTTGATCGCATCCGAGGTCGTCCCCGAGCCGCTTGCGCTCAGGAATTTCAACCCCATCAGCTTCACATTCCACGCCACGCCCACGATTTGCCCGGCGTTGTTCGCCGTCGCGCCGATTGTCCCTGCGCAGTGAGTCCCGTGATTGTTGTCATCCATCGGATTCCCGGTGTTCGTAATTCCGTTGATGCCGTGGATGTCGTCGATATAGCCGTTCGCATCATCGTCGATTCCATTTCCGGCAATCTCCCCCGGATTCACCCACATATTTCCCGCCAAATCCTGATGCGTATAGCGGATGCCCGTATCGACTACGCCCACGATCACCGTCGGCGAGCCCGTCGTCACAGCCCACGCAGCTTGGGCATTCACATCCACGCCCGCTGTCCCGCCGCTTTGCCCCGTATTACTCAGCCCCCAAAGGCTTCCATTCGTAAAAGCCGTATCCGTGGGAGCCTGGCTCACCGTCACGATCCAGTCGGGCTCCACATACTCATAAAGGCCCGTCGCCATCAATTGCTTGGCTTTCAACTCGAGTTCCGCGCCCGTCATCGCCGCCGCGGCACCTATTGCATTTTTCCCTACAAGGATCAGGCCTCCCGCGCGAAACTCCGCCTTTGTCGTCATCGCTGCCGTGGTCAGCCCGCCTTTCGCCGCCTGCAATTTCCCCGGATTCGCACCGTCCCGAACCCGCGCCAGCAGACCTGAACTCGAAGCTTTTCGTCCACGGACAATCACTTGCCCCTCCTGCGCCCCGGCCGGCAGGACGATGCTGAGGAAGCTGATTAAAA
>JAYSTZ010000118.1:0-4479 GCA_043719365.1 Verrucomicrobiaceae bacterium
CCGACGGCGACAATACGCTACACGACGGACGGCTCCACGCCATCGGCCATCGTAGGCACGACGTACACAGGGCCTCTCACGATTTCCTCAACCACGGTGCTGCGCTCCATCTCGGAGCGACCGAACTTCATCGAGAGCGATGTCGATACTCACTCGTTCATCTTCCCGGCGGATGTCATCAATCAGACGACTGCCACCGCCACCGCGAAAGGCTGGCCTTCTGCTGCGGTGAATGGCCAGGGATTTGACTACGGGATGCAGGCCTCCGTGGTCGCTGGGAACCAACCAGCCATCCAAACGGCGCTTCAAGCCATTCCTACGATCTCGATTGTCACCGACATCGCGAATCTGGTGGACCCGACGTCCGGAATTTACGTAAACCCGGGCGGTCGCGGAAAATCCTGGGAACGGCCCGCGTCGATCGAGCTCTTGAACACCACGGGTAATCTGCAAGGCGATTTCCAACTCGACATCGGGCTGCGAATTCGCGGCGGATTCAGCCGCAGCACCGGCAATCCGAAACACGCATGGCATTTCTATTTCCGCAACGAATACGGCGGAAGTCTGAATTATCCAATGTTTGGAACCGAGGGGGCGTCAAAATTTGACCAGCTCGATCTTCAGTGCCCTGAGAACTACTCGTGGAGCTTCTCCCCGCAGGCGAGCGACTACAATTACACCAACCCATCCGGCATCACTTCCACGAAACGGCTGCGATTCAATACATTCGTCCGCGAGCCCGTATCGCGCGATTTGTACGGCGACATGGGTGAGGTCACGCCCAAGACCCGCCACTATCACTGCTATGTGAACGGCCAGTATTGGGGCGTTTACATGTCTCAGGAACGCGCAGAGGCATCGTTCGGTGAGACCTATTTCGGCGGGGATAAGAACAACTATGATGTCGTGAAATCCGCAGCTAACGCGGCTGGATATAACACCGAAGCGACCGACGGAACTTTCGACCAGGGAACATCCGCCGCCCCTGGCAGCGCTTGGGCAAAGCTCTGGTGGCGCACCAACGAAATCCGCTCAAACGCCGGGATGACCGAGACGAGCCGCCGCACGATGTATTACGAGCTCATGGGGCTCGACGCAAACGGCGCGCCATACAACGACCCGGTGAATCACCCGGTCGTCCTCGACCCTGTCGGCCTCATCGACTACACGCTTATCACATGGTATTGCGGCAGCTTCGATGCCCCGCTTTCAACATTCCTCGGCGGCGCATCGAACAACTGGTTTGGAATGCGTGACCGCAATGGCACGCGCGGTTTTCACTTCATCCCGCACGATTTTGAGCACGGTTTCGGTGCAGACCTGAATACTGGGTCAGGCAACGATACCCGAAGCACGGACCGCACAGGCCCTTGGGGGGGAAACGGTGTGAACTATAAAGGAGTGACGATGTACAATCAGCTCACCAACTACCTGAAGAGCAACCCCGCATACATTCACGAAAACCTTTGCGCCGTTACTGAATACCGGCAGCTTTTCGCAGACCGCGCTTATCGCCATCTCACGCGGCCCGGCGGAGCGCTCACACTGCCGAACGTGCTCGCAGTCATCGACGCACGCGCGGCCGGAGTCCGCCCCGGCATCTTCGGCGAGTCTGCCCGTTGGGGAGATGCAAAAGGCCTCGGTCCTACTGACTTTCTTCCCACTCCGTGGGACGAGAGCATCACTCAACTGAAAGACTGGGCGATTCAGGGAAGCAATGCCGAGTATATCGCCAGTATTCCGACGCAGGCGAACCCGACAGGCACGCAAGGACTTGGGCGCCACGGCCGCATTATCTCGCAACTCCGAGCGTACCAGGACAAAGTGAACCTCGCTGACGGGACTTTTCAGCCGCTCCCGCTTTACTCGGTGCTCGATGCTCCGGTGCTGAGCAACTACGGAGGCGTCGTAGCGCCGGGCAGCACGATGACCATTTCCAACACCAACGGCGTTGGAACACTTTACTGGTCGAAAAACGGAACCGACCCTCGCCTCGCTGGCGGTGCCATCAACCCCTCGGCGTCTGTGGTTACTGGTGCGAGCCCTGCGACGATTACGCTCACCACCACCGGCACATTGATGGCCCGTGTTTACAACAGCGCAACGCAAGTGTGGTCGGGTCTCGCTTTCGCCCAGTTCATTGTGGGTACGCCGGCCTCTGCCGCCAACCTGGTGATTACCGAAATAAACTATAATCCGCTGGCTGGAGCACCGGGCACCCTGCCGGTTGGAGCCAACGAGCAGAGCTACGAATTCGTCGAACTCATGAATGTGAGCGCGGGGCCGATTGACCTCACCGACGTGAAATTCACCGGGGACATGATCTTCGATTTCCCGCAAGGGCGCGTGCTCGCTGCCGGACAGCGCCTCGTAGTCGTCAGAGACGTCGCGACTTTTCAGACTCGGTATCCGGATTCCAGCTATCCCGGTCTCTCAGCCAAGATCCTCGGGCCTTGGATCGGCGGCCTGGATAACGGCGGCGAAGTTCTTCACCTGACCGACTACGCGGGCGCAGACATCGCAAACTTCCGCTACAACGACGCGCTCCCCTGGCCCGGTGGGCCGGATGGCTTTGGCCCGACCCTCGTCTTCACGAGCCAGAACCCCACCATCGCGGACAAAGCCAACGGAAACAATTGGGCCGCCCACGGGCTTACTCACGGAAACCCCGGCGGACCCGACGTGACAGGATACGCCGCATGGGCCGCGCTCAATGGCGCATCCGGCGACGGTCAGGGCGACGCGGATGGCGACGGAATCAAAGACCTCATGGAATACTTCCTCGGCGGCAGCACCACATCGGGCAGCGTTGCGAAACTGCCCGTCGCAGGCCGAGCCACTTTCACCGTGAATGCCATCGCCGCGCAGTATGAGACGCTCACATTCAATCGCGCCGCCGGCACTGCTGACATGCAGGTCGTCTGCGAAACCCGTCTCAGCCTCACCTCCGGTGATTGGGCTGCGGACGCTGTGCTCGTCAGCCGCACGTCGAATTTGGACGGCTCCGAAGCCTACGTCTTCCGCGCCCCGACTCCAATGTCGCTCAACCCCGCGCAGTTTATGCGCATCCGGGTCACGCTCCCGTAAGCCGCCGACTGACGCTGACTTCAGTTTCTGAGCACAGGATACTACTGGACACCGAATCCAGACCCCGCAGGTGCCCGCTGGCTGATTGCAGAAGTCGTGTAAGCACCGCCCTGCATTTGACTGGCCCCTAGTGGCTTCGTTTCCTTGCGTGGTCGGCGCGGAGTGCGATAGCTTCACTGGCGATGTGCGCTGCGCTTGAACTCAATAAGACTCTTCTCCGCCCCGGCGGCTGGGTGTGCGTGTGGGCGCAACTCACGGGGCTGCGGCTGGTGTGGGCGGGGTTCGCGCGGCGGGAGACGCTGGGGTGGTGGAAGAAGAAGGGTGGAGAACTCGTGGATATTCCGGCGGAGCGGTTTGCAGAGCGGAGCAGCCTGAGCGGGGAGCTGAAGTGGGACGATGTGCCGAGCGGGCAGGTGGTGAGGGGGATCATCGACCGCTCGGGGAAGACGCCGCTGCTGAAGGTGGTGACCCGTGCGAGCGATTCGCAGGAGCTTGCGCGCTTTGAACATCCGCGAATGCCGCTGATTGATGCGCCGCTTTTCTCCGCCGCACCGGTCGTGGAGGAGAATCTGCCGCCGCCGGTGAAGCCGCTCTGGACGCAGGGGACGCTGTTTTGAAACTCGCGCACCGTCCCGCTTGCCACATGGGCGGCAACATGCTCCCCTGCACGCCCATTTTCTAAAAATATCATATGAAAAATCCAATCCGTGTCGCAGTCACTGGAGCCGCTGGTCAAATCGGCTACTCTCTTCTTTTCCGCATCGCCTCGGGCGCAATGTTCGGCCCGGATCAGCCGGTCATTTTGCACCTGGTCGAGATTCCTGACGAGAAGGTGCAGGCCGCGCTCGGTGGCGTGGTGATGGAGCTGGACGATTGCGCGTTTCCGTTGCTGAAAGGAATCGTCCCGACGGGCGATCTCGCCGAGGGATTCAAGGGCGTGAACTGGGCGCTGCTCGTGGGCAGTGTGCCGCGCAAGGCGGGTATGGAGCGGGCGGATTTGCTGGGGATCAACGGGAAAATTTTCACCGGCCAGGGCCAGGCAATCGAGAAGAACGCCGCGCAGGATGTCCGCGTCCTCGTGGTGGGGAATCCGTGCAACACGAACTGTCTGATCGCGATGAACAACGCGAAGGGAGTGCCCGCAGACCGCTGGTTCGCGATGACGCGTCTCGACGAAAACCGTGCGAAATCGCAGCTCGCCCGCAAGGCCGGCGTGGATGTCACGGACGTGACGAATCTCGCAATCTGGGGCAACCACAGCGCGACGATGTATCCCGATTTTGCCAATGCGAAGATCTCCCGCCAGGCGGCGACTGCTGTCATCAAAGACGAAGGTTGGTTGCAAGGGGAGTTCCTCGCCACGGTGCAGCAGCGCGGCGCGGCGATCATCAA
>JAYSTZ010000119.1:0-11209 GCA_043719365.1 Verrucomicrobiaceae bacterium
GGAGTCCGCGCTGGCTCGACTCAAGTCCGCAAAATCGGAGTATGAACACGGCAATGCTCTTCGGCGCACTGGCGCTCTGGTGTTGGAAGTTTAACGGCCCTTGGCGCTTTCGCTGGCCAGCGCTGCTGCTCGCCATCGCGACGGGAGCCGCTGCCGCCGGGATGCGCCAGCTCGCGATGAATGTGTGGTCCATTTTCGCCCTTGCGAGCGTCATTTGGATCGCCGTGGCAGGCATTAAAATCATGCTCCGGGGGTTCCGCTCATGGTGAATAAGGCACTCCAAATTACGTTCGCGAACTCTGCACTCGAAGCACGGGCCGCAGTCGCTCGCGGGGAGTGCCCGGTGGAATGTTCCTTCGGGCACGAAAGCATCGTGGACGCGCTGCAAATGGACCATCACGGGAGTCTCTCGCACCTCGAATCTGTCGCGGTGCGAGCATGGCGCGACGGGCGAAATGCGCGAGCGGACGATCCTCGTTTTGTCGTGACTGGAGCGGCGGATGCGGATGCGACTTTTGCCATCGCCGCGCTGGCTGGGGCGCTCCCGCCGGGAGACTGGAGCGATCTAGCGCAACTCATCGCCATCGCGGATACCGCGCCAGTGTGCCTGCTGGATTTCGAGCCGGAGCCTGCGGGCATCTTGCTCCTGTGGAAGCAGATGAGTTCGGGAATCCAAGATGCCGCCGCGTTTTATGCCGGTGTGGATCGCTGGCGGGCGTTGCTCTCCAGCAGAATCCCCCGCGAACTCGTGGACGGAGCGCGGGCCGCCGAGAAAGCGCGGGTGGACTGCGCTATGGACGTGAGGATCGAGCGACATGGCGAGCGCGTCGCGGTGGTGGAGGCAGGCGTGCCCGCGTTCGATGTGTGGTATGCGCGAATCGCGCCCGTTATCGTGGCGTATGTCGCGAGCCAGCAACGCATCACCATCGGCGTTCGGGACGATGCGACGGCGGTGGAGCTTTTCGGAGAACACGGCTTGCTCGATGTAGCCGCTCGCCTTTCCCCGCTAGGCTGGGGTGGCCGCGCAACGGTCATCGGCTCGCCTCGTGGGATGGCGATGAGTCGCGCGGATGCAAGCTCTGCGGCGCGGATGCTTGCGGAGTGTTTATGAGAAATTTCCGAGGGTTCGGATAAATCTGCGCAAATAACCGGAATTCGGTGCTCCCCTCACCTTGGTATGATTATCTATGTATTCCAAGGACATCACACACCACGACATTCTCTCTCCCTCCGTAGAGCATCACGAGAAGGAGCCGCGCCGCGAGTTTTCGTTCGGACTACGTGGTATCTTGCCGTTGTCTGAATCCATGACACGGCAGGAATACACCCGGATGGGGCCGCGACTTGTCCTCGCTCTCGCGACGGCGTTGCCCTTGGGGACACGGGTTGTTTTTGAGCATCAGCGGACAGCGGCGGGTGAAGTCGAATGGATGCTGGATGGTTCGGAGCGCGGCGATAGCTCTTCGCTGGCTATGACGCTGGGAAGTGCGCTTGCGGCGGCGGGAGGCTGCTTCAGCTTTGAGGAAATCCAAGCGCCTCAGGAAAAATGGCCGCATTCAGTGAGGTTGCGTCCGCTCACTGTGCAGTTGGCGATTGAGCAAGAGGGGCGGATTGGCTTTTGCGGCACGCCCTCGGTGCTGCCGGTAAGGGAAATGCGGATTCCAAGCGTAGGGGGACGGCGCGCTCCGGCGTTTTCATCGCTCGGTGCGCTACTCCAGTCGGTCGGCAGCACGGTTTCGGCCCGCGTGGGCGTTTCGCGCATCGAACTCACGGAGCAGCAGATCGGTGAAATTCGAGCGGCGATGCGGCTGCTTTCCGCTTCTTCGGCACTTGCAGATAACGCCGTCGGTGCGGGGCTTGAGGATTGGGCGCGTGCGCCTCACGGCTGGTTGCTCGACTGCACCGTGTCTTCCGCCGAGCCTTTGCCGGAGTCGTTTCTGCAACTCGTCGGTGGAGAGGTGTTCGGACAGGCGGTGGAAGTTTTCAACGCCGGGGAAGCATCCGAAGGCACGAAAGAGCTGGATATTTCGGCGTGTTGCCATGCTGGAAAAAAGCTCCCTCGGCTCTTCCCCGTCGAAGTGTTATTGGCATCGCTTCGCCAACCGCGCAGCTACAATCGCGCGTTGCCGCACTTGCCGGAAAGCGGGATGCAAATCGGCGAAGTGGAGTGTCACGGGGACACTCATCCGCTCCGCTTGCCAAGCGAAGCGCGTGACCGGCATTGCTGGGTCGTAGGGGCGACAGGCACGGGGAAAAGCAGTCTGCTGCTACGGATGATCCGGCAGGACATTGAGGATGGCGAAGGGGTCGCGCTGATTGACCCACACGGCGATTTGTTCGAGCAAGTCCTCGCGTCCATCCCACCCGACCGCGTGAAGGATGTCGTGCTACTGGAGCCGGGGCGCGGCTCGCGCGTGCCGGGATTAAACTTTCTGGAGGTGACCGCTGGGCCATTGCGCGAACTGCAAAGGAACTTCGTGGTGAACGAGCTTTTTGGAATTTTCGATCAGCTCTGGGATATGCGCGAGTGTGGTGGGCCGATGTTCCAGACATATTTTCGGAACGCCGTGCTGCTCTTGATGGAAGGCGGCGCTGATGCGACGCTTACAGAGTTGCCCCTCGTGTTTGAGGATCGCGCTTTTCGCGACCGCCTCAAGGCCAAGTGCCGCGATCCGCTCGTAGCGGGATTTTGGACAAACCAAGCCGAGAAAGCGGGCGGCGATGCGGCTTTGAGCAACATCACGCCCTACATCACCAGCAAGCTGAATGTCTTCACGCACAGCAGTGTATTACGCCCGATCATTGGTCAGGCGCACTCGACTCTCGATTTTCGCCGGATGTTGTCCAAGCGCAGCATCTTTTTGGTCAACCTCGCAAAAGGCATCATCGGTGACGCAGAAGCACGATTGCTCGGGATGCTCCTGCTGGGTCGCATCTTCGCCGCCGGGATGGAGCGCACCACGCTGCCGCCTCAATGCCGGACGCCATTTTCTGTCTATGTGGATGAGACGCAGAATTTTCTCACGAACACTCTCGCCTCCATGTTGGCCGAGGCGCGCAAGTTTGGCCTGCGGCTGACGCTTGCAAATCAGAACCTCTCCCAGCTCTCCGGCCACGGGCGGCACGACTTGCTCCAAGCGATGCTCGGCAACGTAGGCACCCTCGCCTTCTTCCGGCTCGGCCCGCCGGACGCACGCAGTATGGAACTCTACACGCGACCAGTGTTCGATGAGTTCGCGCTTCAGCGTCTGCCGAACTATCACGCAGTCGGTCGCATCCTCACAGCCCACGGGCCACTGGAGCCGCTGGTCTTCAGCACATTGCCGCCGGAAGCTCCAGTCCACGAAAATATCGCAGCCGAAGTGCGCCGCCGTCAGGGCCGCTTCACGCGCCCGGTGGCAGCGGTGCAAAAGGAAATTTATGCGCGGAGAGCGCAATGACGAGTTTTGAGTGAGCCTGCGGCGGGGAGAATGCGTACCACCACTTTGTCCGCAGACTCCCAAGATGGTGTGCGCGTACGACCCGCTGAATCACTCGCGCTTCGCTGACGAGATGACGCAGGGTGTCTCCTTTCAAAGCTCCGCGCCGCCCGCCCAATCACGCACCGCGCCAGCAATCCGCTGTCACGCCGCGTGCTGCATTCCGCCCGCCGTAAGTTTGCTGCGCGTGCTCAGCCTCATGGGAATCCGGGGAGGCTTCGCGGTGCGCAGGAATGCTGGTTCGCTCATTCGCCGCGTGGCTCGGGAGGCTGGATGGGCGAGGGTCTTGCTTGCGCTGTCGCTATACTTTTCTGCGAATCGCAGTTGGCCTTATGGCTCGGAGTAGAGTCCTTGGAGATGTTGGGCGGGCTAGGGTGTCTGGCGCGGCTTGTGTAATACTCAGCGATTGCAATGGTAATCGTGTGCGATGCGCCGCTTTTTAGGTCGTAGCGCACGAGATCGAAAACGAACGGCTAGAGCGTGCGAAAGCCGAACTCATTCAAAGCCCCACGTAAAGCGGAGGAGCGTGAACTTTTTCCGCAGGTCACGGAAGAACGCGCGGAAGCAGTTTGAGAACACGGGAGAACGAACGCCCCGGCGCGGAAGCGGGCGGAAAAAATCCGGGTGTAAAGCCCTCCACGTCACGCAGCGCCGGGCATTCCGCACGGTGAGCGAAGACGAACAAACGCATACATCCAATGAACAAACTCAAACTCACACAACTCGTCACCACCACCGTCGCACTCCATCGCGAAATCGCTGAAATGACCGAGCAACTCAAACTGCTCAAAGCAACGCTCGTTGAGGAAGCACGGCTCCATCCGTCCGACCACATCGCGAATGACAAAGGCGCCTCGCGGTGGACCGCCGAAGGGAAAGACGGCTGCATCGCACGAGTGAGCTTTCCTGCTCCGACGCTCATCTCCGAACTCGATGCCAAGAGCGACCTCACCGAGCAATGCCAAGCGATTGCAGGCGAGTCGTTCCGCAAGCTCTTCACTCCCGTAAAGTTCTACCAGCTCACAGAAGACTTCCGCGCCGAAGTCAAAGCACTCCTTCCCGAAGCGAAGGCCGTCGAACTCACGAAGCTCTGCGAAAACGAAGCTGCGCCCCGCGTGAGCTTCGAGACGGCGGAAAAAAAATCCTCCGCGAAGGGTAAATCGAAGTGAATATCCGCCGCTTCAAAAACGACATCGGCCCACAAGTCCGCCGACTCCGTTACGCCCGAGGCTGGTCGCAATCAACCTTCGCCGCGAAGCTCCAAATCGCCGGAATGGAAACCGACCGCAGTGGCGTCTCCAAAATCGAAGCCCGCCTCGTCTTTGTGGACGACCACGCAATGATGTATCTCGCCGAAGTCCTCAAAGTCGAAGTCGGCGAACTTTTCCCAAAATACGATCATACAAACCGCCTCCACGAATTCCTCGCGAAGCTGAAGACTACGCGATTTGAGCCGATGAAATACGCAGAGCTACGGCGCGGGTTGTCGCCGACCGAGGCTGGCACTTACGTCGGCAGCGTGGAGTTGCTACCGCAATTTGAGCACGCTGGCTGGGTGAAGCCCTTCATTCGCGGCAATCGCCTGACACGATACGATGTGCGCGATTTGGACACCTGTATTGACCGCCTTAAAGCTGGCGACGTGCTTCCCAAAAAGGACGCAGGGAAATCGTGAGCTTGGCGTTCACACCTTGAACGCCTTCATAATCTCGCGGTCATCGGGGTGGAGTTTTGCGTAGTGGCGTTGGACCACTCGCACGTCATCGCCGAGCCACGTTGCGATGCGGTAAATGTCTATTCCCTTCATCGCGCAAATGGATGCGAACGAGTGCCGCATGACGTGTGGTGTATTCCACGGGACATCTCGCGCGGCCATGTATTCAGAAAATGGACGGCGGAAATCGTAGCGGTAGCGGAACTTTCCTTGCTCCACTTCGGGCTTCAACACGAAGGGTTTCCGCAGTCCGTATTGTTGGAGAAACTCGACGAACTGATCGGTGAGCGGGACGGTCCGTGCGTCGCGGTCCTTTGGGCGGAAGGTGTCTGTTGCGCGAATTTCCAGGGTCTTGCGGCTCAAGTTAAACCACTCCGGAATCGCTTCGATGATTTCCAGCTTCCGCATCCCTGCGTGGAAACCGCAATACAGGATGAACCGCATATCGTCGTTCGGCGCATTCGTGATGAGCTTTTGGGCGAGTTCGAGGTCGGTGAATTTGATGCGTGCTTTATGGTCCACCCGGTCGAGTTCGACTTCGAGCGCGGGGTTTCTGCGGCAGAGATTTTCGGCGACACACCATTTGAAAAACGAGCGCACGGTGAACATGTTACTCTCGGCAGTGCTTGGGGAAACCTGATGCCGCTTCTGTTTGTAAAACGCTTTGCATTGGAAAACTGTGACCTGCGCGGGCGAGACATTTCCAACGAAGTTGGCGAATTCACCCAGCGTGTAGCGTTTCGAGTCAGCGCTGGCCGAACTGTAGCGGTTCGTATCGACTTTGTATTTGATGAACCGCTTGATCTCCGCGTCAATCGCGCGGGCGGGTTGAAGCTCGGGGCGCTCCAGAATTTCGAGCGCCTTTTGAACCGCCTCCGCATAATCGCGCGCCTCCAGAGATGCCTGGCTCCGACGACCATAGACCATTTTTGTGAACCAATAGACGTCGCCCCGGAGGAAGAGTCCACGCAGTTTTCCTTTCGATTTAAGCACGCGCGAGAATCGCAAAAAACTCGAATCCCGATGCGCCGAGCGGGGCGCAATTTCGGCGAAAACGACTGTAGCAATTTACTGTAGTAAATTTCGGTTTTGCATGGGTCTGCATGGCCCCATATCGCTCCGCCAAAAGAGAAGCCCCAAAGCCGAAGGAGTGGTTCGGAATCTTGACACGGTAGGGGTCACACAGTTCGAAAACCTGTATCGCGCACCATTTCGAACTTCTGAAATGGTGTGGTTTGCGCCCCTTTTATAGGGCGCGAATTTGCCCGGGTTTTTACGGGACTTTCGGCTCGTGGTTTATCCCTCCGCCGAAACAACGCGAAGGCTGGTGGTCACACCCCGCCGGCACCCGGCTGGATATTTAAACACTGCAAAAACCTCCTCCCGCTGAGCCTCGTCATCCAGAACGCCGCTGCGCGCATCTGGCCGATGATCCAAGGCCAGCCGATTTCTTCGGTAAGTTGGGAGGAAATGGGACATAACTTTGTGACATGACTGAAACCGACTCCACCAACCAAGGCGACTCGCACGAGGACTTCGTGCGCCTGCTCACTGCTTCGCACCGGCAGTTGCTCGGCTATTTGGTTTCGCTGCTCGGCAACCGGCACGACGCGGAGGATGTGCTCCAGCGCACGAGCATCACGCTTTGGCGAAAGTTCGACGTGTTTGAGCGGGGGACAAATTTCGCGGCGTGGGCGAGCACGGTGGCGTTTTACGAAGCGCGCAATTTCCAGCGGATGGGCGCGCGGTCGCGGCTGCAATTTGGCGATGCGCTCATGGAACTCATCAGCGCCGAGCGTGCGCAGGACATCGTCCACACCGATGCGCGGCACGAGGCGCTCAGCCTTTGCATGGAGCAGCTCGACGACTCCGGCCGGCGGCTCGTGGAGGCGGCGTATCTTGAGGGAAGCGACATCGGCGTGCTTGCGGAGCAACTCGGCCGGGCAAAGCAGACGCTCTACAACAAACTCAACCTCATCCGCCGCTCGCTCGCCGATTGCGTGACGCGCCGGATCGCCGCGGAGGCCGCTCGATGAATACCGACCGCAATCAACTCGCCGCGCTCTTTGCTGCGAAGTGCGACGGCACGATCTCCGAGGAAGATCACGCTCTGCTCGAAACGCTGCTTGCCGAAAATGCGGACGCCCGGCGGCAGTGGTTCGTTCACTGCGACATCGAGACGGGCATGGCCGATTGGGCCGCCACTCGCGGCGCACGACGCGAGTTTTTTCCGGCGGCTGAATCACCGGCGACTTCATCGCGGCGTTGGCTGGTTCCATTCGCCGCTGCCGCGCTGCTCGTGCTTGGCGCAATCGCGTGGTGGCCGCGCACGAATGTCCCGAACAACGTCGCAATCGCCGAGCCGAAATCGAACGGCGTCGCCGTGCTTTCCCGCGCAGTCGGGGTGGAATGGGCAGACGGAGTCGAGCGCACCTCGGGCGCGGTTCTGGAGCCCGGCACACTGCGGCTGAAGTCCGGCGCGGCGCTCGTGGAATTTTACAGCGGCGCGCGACTCATCGTCGAAGGCCCCGCAGAAATCCGGCTCGTCTCGGCGGGCGAGGCGTATCTGCAATCCGGAAAAATCAACGCGCACGTCCCGCCGCAAGCCGTGGGATTCACCGTGAACTCGCCGACGATGAAAGTCGTCGATCACGGCACCGACTTCGGCATCACCGTCGGCAGCGACGCGCCTCCCGAGGTCCACGTATTTACGGGGAAAGTGGAAGTTTCCTCCGCCAGCCTCGCGCCCCGTGCACTGAACGGCGGCGAAGCAGCGCGCTTCGACGGCGCAGCCGTGCAGCCGATCCCCGCAGCGCGCGCCAGCTTTGTCACCGAGGACGAACTCACCCGCCGCGACTCCGCGCTTGGCCTTGCGCGCCTCGCTGCCTGGCGCGAAGCCGCACGCGGGCTCAGCGCCGATGCCGCCACCCTCATCCATTACACGTTCGACGAATCCACCGAACGCAGCATCCCGAACCAACGCGCCGGCGCACCGCCGGACTCCCACGGCAGCATCGTCGGCAGCGCGTGGACGGAAGGCCGCTGGCCCGGAAAAAACGCGCTCCAATTCCGCAGCGAAAGCGACCGCATCCGCTTCACCGCCGCGCAGCCCATCCACGCCATCACGCTCCTCGCCTGGGTGCGGGTGGACGCCCTGCCCCGCTGGCAAAACGTCCTCCTCTCCACCGATTCCGAGCAGCCCGGCGCGCTCCGCTGGCATCTCACAAAGACCGGCGAACTCCGCTTTGAAATCGCTCGCAACCTCGGCCGCCCGCATTCCGATTGGGAAGCAGTGAACAGCGCACCGTTCGTCACCGCCGACCGCCTCGGCCAATGGCTGCACCTCGCCACCACGTTCGACGGCACCACCATCCGCCACTACGCCAACGGCCAGCCCATCGGCAGCGGCGCATCATTCACCCCGCCCGCGCTCCAAATCGGAACCGCCGAACTCGCCAACTGGCGCGGCGACACCAAGCGCCAGCTCGCCGCCGCCCTCGACGAATTCGCCATCCTCTCCCGAGCCATCACCGCCGAAGAAGTGCGCACGATTTACGGCAGCGGAAAGTAGTCAGCGGCTTTAGCCGTCGAGGCGTTGCAAGCAGAGTGCGTGTGGAAGTTCACTCAGAGCGCCTTTCTGCGAAGCGTTCCCGTTTTCTCTTCGCGGAGGTTCGACGGCTAAAGCCGCTGACTACTTTCGCAAGCGCGCGCTCAGAACACGCTTCCGGCGGGCAGCCCCGATGTTTCGGTTACGCCGAAGGCGTTGCATCATTCAGCCCAGCGTTGCGAGCGCAGCCGCGTGAGGCGGGCTGTAAAGCCCCCTTTTACGCGGGAACGAGCTACGCTGGGGCAACGGTCATGCCGTATTTACCCCGCAGGGGTTTCATCCGATGCACACGTCTCGATGGAACCCCTGCGGGGTAAATCATGCTGGTGCATGGTTCCCAAGGTAGATGCTCGTTCCTCGCATCAACCGTTGGGCTGATAGATGCAACGCCTTCGGCGTAAGATTCGCAACCAAACGCCCCGAATCACAATCAGGGTCGCAATGCCGTTCGTTGGGCTGCTTTTAGTCGGGCATTTTTTCCACTGCTGGAAGAAGAGATGCGAATGCACGCTGAGCCGAATGAAGGGCATCGTGATACTTGGCTGCATCAATGTTGAACGCTAGAACGGCTTTTAGGTCGGTTGGATCTAGTCGAGTGCGTCGTTGGGTGATGTCCTCGTGCCAAATGCGAAGGATGCGAAACGACTCATCGAGGTGCTGGCGCTTTTCTTGTTGAGTTGGCGCTGCCTGGAACTGTTTAAGGTAAACATCGATACCGGTCTCTATGATATCCGGAATAGCAGAAATCACCTTTGTCGTGAGCGATTCGCCTGAATGTGCCGTTACGTGCGGCAACTCGCTAACGTGCGGCCGGAGAGGGGAAACCTCAATGTGCGGTAGGATGCGTGGCGGAACGTGTATCGCCTCCGGAGGGATACGGATCCTAATGGGCGGTGCGAATAAAGTGTGAGACAGAGCCAGGAACGAGATCGCAATCGCAGGAATGACAGAAACAGAGGGCTTCATCCTTCGGCTGTTTTCATGAACGCAACGCTGCAATCTGTTCTGTCATCGCGCGGAGTGTGGACCATACAGCGCCCTCGGCGTACTCGTTGAGTTGGTTGCGGACGGTCTGCGTATACGTGCCTGCTGGGCACGACTCGGCGAGGCAGTGGTGATACATACCCACAAGGTGGTCGAACGATGGCGTGCGCTGCATCAGGTTGCTCGGGCCTATCTGCATTTCGTCGCGGAGCAGGCGATACGCCTTGAGCATGAAGTCTGATGCGAAGGATGCGGCTTGCTCCCGGCTGAATGCGGGTGAAAAGCCCGGCTGAGAAAATGGACGAAGGGCCATGCCACTGCACATCTGCATAAACTGAGAAACGTCCTCGCCGCTACGACCGCAGCCGTAGAAGTAAGCCGTGTGAATGAAGCTGGCGGCGAACAGGCGAGCCTTGAGCAGCCCAACGCCCGTGACGCCACCTCGGGAAGGAGTGAGGTCGAGGTGGTTGCGGTAAACGCGCTCCATCTCGTCGCAAACGCGAAGGCCCCATTCGATGACCGCGTTGGTTGGGTCTGGCTTGCCGAAGAGTTTGTCAAAGAGTCCCATAGTTGTGTGTGTTCGGTGTGTGTGTAGATTCGCCTAACTTCCCACCACCCGACTGGAAACTTCCCCCACTCGGATAGCAGGCGATGCGGAGACATGCGCTTTCTCCCTGTCGGCGTGGTTGAATTGGCGGAATGTCGGGCGCATGGAGGCTTGGTATCGGAATGTGGAGCGATGGCGAGCGGGATATTTCTACCCCTCCACCGTCACGCGCACCACCTCGCTCCAAGCCCCGCTGACCTCCGTGCCGTCCCAGAACTTTGCGCGGTATTCGCGCCATTCGGCGGTGCCGAGGGTTTTGACGGGGCGTTTGTCTTCAAACGTGGGGGCGGTGGTGAGGCCGAGGTCGGTGAAGCCGGTCTCGCCTTGGACGCGGCTTTGTAGGAGGAAGCCTTTGTTGCCGCTCTTAATCACGCGCACTTTCACGGTGCTGCCGTCCACTTTCGCGCTGATGTCCGGCGGCTCGGTGCTGGCTTCGGGTGCGCTGCCTTTGATTCCCAAGTCGAGCATGATGGCATCGGAGCAGCCGGGCGCTGTTTTCCAGCGGGCGATGACTGTGAAGAGCCACGTGAGCAGGCCAACTGTGGGGCTGGCGCTGCCGGCTGGCGGGGTGAAATTGACGACGACTGGGACGGTGGGGACGGTCGGCGGTTTGCCGGTCTCGATGGCGTTGCGAAACGCCACGGCGGCTTCGGCTTGCTTTTGGAGCCCATCCACCCACGTGCCTTTGATATAGACGAGGAGGAGGCAAACAGACTTCACCTGCATCATCTCGGCGGCGGTGCTGCCAAGCTGGACGGTGTAGTTGTCGCATTTATCGCCGAGATTGGAGAGAAATGAGCACTGGTCGCCATTGTTAT
>JAYSTZ010000120.1:0-4473 GCA_043719365.1 Verrucomicrobiaceae bacterium
GATTGTGGATTCTTTGCGCCGCAATCACCGGTTGATTCTTCAGGCTCCGACGGGCTCGGGAAAGAGTACGCAGGTGCCTCAGATTTTGCTCGATCACGGATTGGCCGGGGAAGGGGAGATCGTGGTGCTCCAGCCGCGTAGGCTTGCGACGCGGATGCTGGCGCAGCGCGTCGCCTCGGAGCGGAAGTGCAGGCTGGGCGATGAAGTAGGATACCAAATCCGGCTCGATCGCGTGTGCTCGAAGGCGACGCGAATTCGTTTTGTGACCGAAGGCGTTTTGCTCCGACAAATGCTTTCGGACCCGATGTTGCGTGGAGTTTCGGCGATCGTTTTTGATGAGTTTCACGAACGGCATTTGTACGGCGATATAACGCTCGCCCAGGCGCTCAATTTGCAGGAAACCCGACGGCCGGACCTGCGGTTGATTGTGATGTCCGCGACGCTGGAGACGGGCGTGCTCGGCAAATACCTCGCGCCATGTGAGACGCTGACGAGCGAGGGGCGCACTTTCCCCGTGGACATCCGCTACCTCGACCGCGCGGTGAATGCCGACACTTATTCCGTGTGGGATGCAGCAGCCGATTCGCTCGACGAACTTGCGCCGCTGACGGAGGGTGACGTGCTCATCTTCATGCCCGGCGCGTACGAGATTCAGCGGACGATTCAGGCGGTGCGAAACTCGCGGTGCGGCGGTTCTTTTATCGTCCTTCCGCTCCATGGAGAATTGCCCGCGAGCGAACAGGACGCTGCGATTTCACGCTACGAAAAACGAAAGGTAATCGTCAGTACGAACGTGGCCGAGACGTCGCTGACGATTGACGGCGTGCGCGTGGTGATCGACGCCGGGCTGGCGCGAATTGCGCGATTTGATCCGCATCGGGGAATCAACACACTGCTCGTGGAGCGCATCTCGCGGGCAAGCGCGGATCAGCGTGCAGGGCGCGCCGGGCGGACCGCGCCGGGCGTCTGTCTGCGGATGTGGACGGACCGCGAGCATCGCGACCGTGCGCCGCAGGAACTTCCGGAAGTGCGGCGGCTGGATCTGGCCGAAGTGGTTCTCACGCTGAAGGCGAGCGGTGTTGTGGACGTGGCGGCGTTCCGCTGGCTGGAGGCTCCGGACCCGAAGTCGCTGGCGAAAGCCGAGACGCTTTTGCAGGACCTCGGCGCTGTTGATGGGACGGGCGCAATCACGGAACTCGGCCGGCGGATGCTGGCGTTCCCCGCGCATCCGCGATACGCGAGGATGCTGCTTGCTGCGCACGAGCGTGGATGCGTGCCGTCGATTTGTCAGATCGCCGCGGTGACGCAGGGCAAGCCGGTGCTGCCGCGCGCGACGGGCAAGCAACAGCAGGACGACCGCGAGCATTTGCTCGGCGAGGAAACTGCGAGCGATTTGTTCGTGATCATGCGCGCGATGCGTCATGCCGAAGAGGCGAACTTTAACCCGCAACGGTTGCGTCCGGTCGGTATCAATGGAGTCGCTGCGCGCGAAGCGTGTGCGCTGGCGCAGCAGTTTCTCGGGATCGCGAAAGACGAAGGGCTCGATTGCTCGTCGCGAGATCGTTCCGACGAAGCTCTTTCACGCTGCATTTTGGCGGGCTTCCCCGATCAAGTGGGAATGCGTCTCGATCGCGGGACGTTACGCATTCAGCTCGTCCACGGACGGCGCGGGGTGCTGGCGCGCGAGAGTGTTGTGCAGGATGCCACGCTGATCGTCGCCGGAGAAATTCGCGAGGTGGATTCGCGGGACGATGTGCAGACGCTCATCACGCTCGCGACGGCGGTGCGCGAGGAGTGGCTACGCGATCTTTTTCCCGAAGCATTCTCGGACAAAGTGGAGGTATTTTACGAGACGACGCAGCGGCGTGTGATGGCGCGGCGCGTGGCGCGGTTTCGGGATTTGGAGATCCGCGTGGAGCGGACGGACGACGTGCCGAGCGAGCAGGCTGCGGCCATTTTGGCTGCGGAGGTGAGCGCCGGACGCTTGAAGCTGGAGAATTGGAATCACGACGTGGAGCAGTGGATCGTCAGGCTGAATCAGCTCGCCGACTGGTGCCCGGAATACGAATTGCCAAAGCTGACGCAGGAAGACCGTAGCACGCTGGTGGAGCAAATCTGCCTCGGAGCGAACACGTATCGCGACATCAAGGACCGCGATGTGTGGCGCGTGGTGAAGTCGTGGCTCTCTTCACCGCAGCTCGATTTACTGGACCGGATGGCTCCCGAACGATTGGAACTACCAAACGGAAAACGCGCAAAAATCACCTACGCGGAGAACACGCAGCCGACGCTCGGCGCCCGGATTCAGGACCTTTACGGAGTGACGGCGGATCTTCGAATCGGCGGCGGAAAAGTGCCGCTGGTCATCCAGGTGCTCGCTCCGAACTGGCGTCCCGTGCAGGTGACGACATCACTGGCGAATTTCTGGAAAGAAAGTTATCCGAAGCTGAAAATCGAGCTGTCACGCAAGTATCCGCGACACGAGTGGCGCTAGTGCTCTCCCGGTTGGTACGTGATGGTGAGCCAGCGTGTTTATCGGCTGTGATTGGTGACTGGTGAGAAGTGATTAGTCGCAAGCGGGAAAGCCAATCCGACACGCTTGCGACCCGTCACAACTCACGAGTCACAAGTCACCGCCGCCGCATTCCGCAAGCCGTTACCATCGACTCACGACTGCCGGAGCGCTAGTCTTTGAAAGAGTCCGGAATCAACTCCACACGCCCTGTCTTCGTCTTTGAATTCCAGATGCCGTATGCCGTGTTTTCGTTTTGGAGAAATACTCCGCTGATGCGATGAGCGCGGCGGGTTGTCCGATCGTAGAACGAACCTGCGAAGATGCCGGTCCGCGCGATGACTCTCATGCGGGCACCGATCCGCTTCGCATTGTCGAACGCAAAATCATAGTGCCCCGCGATGGGGCGTTCTCCGATGGCTGCGCGCTCTGTTCGCGGGACGCGGATGTCGCCGGCGCTGACGGTGAAGCTGCCGTTGAAGTCGATGAGTTCCGGCACATTCAAGACGGGGGTTCCCGGCTCCGGCTCAGTGTAGAGTCCCCCGCGGGCTTCCACCGAGCGGTCGAAGCCATTTGGGAAGCGAAAGCGTTTCGCATCCCGCGATGAGAACCAACGGAGAGTTCCGCGCACGCTCGTGCCAGCGCCTTTCACGCGAGTGTTTGAAAACCTGTCGATGAAGAGGTCGCCGAAAATGCTGCCGCCGGGCCGGATGCTGCCGTAGAGCGGAACGGTGGCTCCGTCCTCGCCGAGGAAGGTCGATGAGGAAAAAGCGCGGTCGTCTCCGGCGCGTCCATACATGCTGACGACGCCGCTACGGGTGATTGTTGCGATGCTGTAGCCCGTGCCCTGCGGTGTGCCGGGAAGAGCGTCGGGCGGGGGTAGAATAATGGTGTAGCGACCAGCGGTGGGGGCCGGATTGTGGTTGGACCATTCGAGTTTCGGCGCGAGGAACTGGATGGTCTCGGCTCCGACGGTGACAGTTCCCGATATTTGGCGGATGTCGCCATTGATTGCGTATAGCAGTGCGAGCTGGATGGATGGCTCGCCGGGCCGGCTGATTTCGCCGGAGAAGTTTCCGCTTGCGTCGAATCTCCCTTTAAAGCGGAACGCACTTCCGGCGAAGCGGAACGTGGATGTGAAATCTCCGGATGGGCCGACCCCCGCGTTGAAATAGCCGGAGACATCGTGGGAAGCGCCCGTCCCCGAGAGACTGGAGGCATAGACACCGCGCCCGAGAAGGAATGGGTTGCGAATGAAAACCGTCGCGGTGGACGAATTACCGAGGCCGTTGGGGCGGTCGTTGATGGTGTAAGAGAAGGAATCCGTTCCTTGGAAAAACCTGTTCGGGGTGTAAATCACAACGCCATCCCGAAGGACGGCTTTCCCGAACTGCGGGGTGCCGAGCGGCGGAATGATCGAGAGTGCGTCGTTCTCCGGGTCTGTGTCGTTGATCAGCAGCGTGTTGATCGAGAGTGGTCCACGGGTGATCGTGGTGTTCACGGTGTCATCGACGGCGGTTGTTGTGGGCCCCTGTGCGAGCGCTGCGGAGGCGAAGAGACTGGACCCGAGCGCGAGGACTCTAGTTGTGGAAAGGGTTTTCATGCGTTGTTGGAAATTGGACAGTTCGTGTTCCGCGTCGTCAATATAGTTAGTTGAGTTTGCCTTGGTTCATTTGTTTCAGCAAGCCGGGAAGTGAGGGCTCACGGTAATGTTATCCGCAGGCGCATGTGTCGCTGGACAGCGCCGCCCACTGGGACGGTATCCCTGTATTTTAGCGTGGTGGTGCCGTCGTTGTTCGTGACACTCGTTCCAATCTGAATGACGTTGCCGCTGCCGGAAAGCCATGTGCTGCCCAAAGCTCCCAGTACTTCGGGCGTGAATGTCGTGCTCTGCACGGTAGCACTCCGGCGGAACGACAGGGTCAGGAATAGACCGGAGGTGCCGTCCATTTCGGTCGCGG
>JAYSTZ010000013.1:0-4957 GCA_043719365.1 Verrucomicrobiaceae bacterium
CAAATCCTTGCGTGCTCATGCCGCCGGTGAATACGTGGCGGACGTTGCCGAGATTCACGTAGCCGGTGAAGAAGCCGGGCTTTGTGAACGCGATAACGACAAGGCCGACCGGGCCGACGTTGTCTTCGATGACGCCCGAGAAGCGGCGACCTTCAGGAATCGGCGCGATCTCGACGGTGGCTGTGGAGGTGGCGAACCCGTCGGTGATCGTGTAGGTAAATGTCTCGCCGACGTCGCCGACCGCGAGGTCAGGGTCAAAGCGCAGGAAGTTTCCGTTTCCGCTGCGGGTCACCCGCCCGTGCTGCGGCTGCGTGAATGAAAGGACGGAAAGCACATCGCCGTCGTCGTCGGTGTCATTGGCGATGACGTTGAGCGTCAATGTGCGCGACATGGCGAATGCGGAGTCGTAGTTGGCGGCGGGCGTGCGGTTGCCGCGAAGGATGGCGACGTCCACGTTTGCGCTGGCGGTATTTCCCGCTGCGTCGTGAGCCGTGACCACGACGATGTAGCTGCCCATTTCGAGGACCGTTCCGGGCGCGGGACTCTGCGTGATGGCGGTGACTCCGATGTTGTCGGTTGCCACGGCTTCATTCGTAATGTCAGGAAGCGCAAGACTCGTTTGGTCCGTGGCGGCGCGAATGGAGCGGGCGGATGGCGCCTTCGTGAATACGGGCGCTACGTTGTCCGCGACGGTAACGAAGACGCTGACACGCGTCGTAAGACCGGCTGCGTCACTGACCGTGACGATGATCTCGTGAACCCCGGGCGCCCGAAGTGTATCCGCAGCGGGCAACTGGGTTTTTGACACGACGCCGACGTTGTCGATTGCGACGACATCCTTGCTCACGTCGGGCAGCGCGGCGGTGGCGTTGTTGTCGGTGACGATGTTAAATGGTGCCGGGCTCGAAACGATGGTGGGCGCGTAATTATCGACGACCGTGACTTGCACGGTGGTCTGCGCGATGTGGGCGTCTGCATCGCTCACGGTGACGACCACCGTGTAGATCCCCGGCGGAAGTAATGTCCCTGCAGGCGGCGCCTGGGTTTTTGACGTCACGGCTACGTTGTCCGTCGCGGTGACCAGCGCCGCGACGTCCGGCAACGGAGCGCGCGGATTGTCGCCCGTGTTCGCGATTTGAGGTCCGGGAGTAAACGTGATGACAGGAGCGGAGTCGTCCGTAATGGTCACGACCACATCGCAACGCGAGGAATTCCCGGCGGCGTCAGCGACGGTGACTACGACCGTGTAACTGCCGGGACCTCTCGGCGTCCCCGCTGCGATGGACTGCGTTCTGGACGCGACGCCCACATTATCCGTCGCGACGACGAGAGATGCGACGTCGGGAATCGCGGCTGTCGGATTCGCGCCGGTGGTCACCGACAAAAGCGCGGGGTTGTAAGTGATGACCGGCGCCGTGGTGTCGCGCACCGAGACCGTGCCGTTGGCGAAGAGGCCGCGTCCATCGCTGAGCGTGTACGTAAATGAATCGGTGCCGGTGAAGGCCGCGCCCGCAGTGTAGCTCACGGTGCCGTCGGCTTCCAGGACCGCCGTGCCGCCCGTTGCCGCGCCGACTGCGGTGATAAATACGATGTCGCCGTCGGCGTCACTATCGTTCGCTGCTGCATTGAAATGGGTGACGGGAAGTTCGAGCGGACCATCGTTCACCGCGACCGGCGGGTGAGCATTGGGAATGTTGTTGATGGTGATCGTGACGGGCGTGCTCTGCGTGGTGGCACCGCTATTGTCCCGCGCGACAGCGATGAGTTGGTGTTCACCCACCGCGAGTCCATTGACTGTTTGTGTGTAAGGGGCAGAGACGTCTTCGCCGATTTTCACGGACCCGTCGAAAAACTCCACCTTCGCCACCGTGCCATCGCTATCGGCCGCCGTGGCTTCGATGTTGATGATCGTCCCGACAATAAACGCCGCGCCGTTTGCCGGCGACGTGATCGAGACCGTGGGAGGAACGACCGGGCTGGTCGAAGTGGTGAAAGACTCCGTGAGACTCGTGCCGACGCCGTTCGCGTTGTTGGCGATGAGGCGGAAGACGTAGTTGGTCGTGGGAGCGAGGCCGGTGACGGTGGCATCGATGGATACTTCGCCAACACTGGCAGGCAGATTCAGCACCGGGGTGGAGAGCTGCGCGCCGCCGGACGGCCCGTATTCGAAATGGTAGTTCGTGGCGACACCCGCAGGATTCACCGTTCCGTGGAGGATTGCGCGGTTGTGTGTGATGCCGGTGGCCGGACGAACTGTCGCAACCGGGATGCCGATATTGACCGTGACGAAATCAAAACTCGAACGCGCTCCATCGCTGACCGTGAGCCGGAACGTGTAAGTCCCCGCAGGACCCGTGAAATTGGGAGTCGCGCTTGCGGGATTGTTGATGGTGACTGCGGTGCCGCTTTCCTGAGTCCAGAAGAATGTCAGCGGTGAATGCTCAGGATCGTAACTCGCGGAGCCATCAAGTGAAACCGAGGCTCCCGGCGCGCTAATCACGTCCGCGCCTGCATTGGCGACGGGCGGCGCATTCACGACTCCGCCATTGCGCACTTCAAAAAGGTAACGTCCTGCCGTGCTGGAATTCAGGCTGTTGTAAATGAGGCCGGTCGCGAGATTCGAGTCGAGAAATGCGCCGTTCGCCCCGGAGCCGCCGAGCTCCAATGTTGCTCCCGTGCCGCTCGCATATCCCACGCGCACGGACTGCCCACCCACACCGCCAGAGCCGCCGCTGGCATCACCCGTCTCCCATTGCACGGTGTTGTAGTTGTATTCGATATCGAAGTCGCCAGCGCCGATGTCTGAGCGGTCGATGAGGACGACCTGAAAGCTGTTCTTTTTGTTGGCCTTGCGGTTGTAGTAGCCCACGTTGAGATAATTCACACCGAACGCATTGCGCCCGTCGATGACGCCCGTCCCGAACGAGTAAGTGACAATACCGGAGCCCGTGCCGCGGGTATCCACATCCGCCCAGAAAGGAGCGATGATCTTCAAACCCGACGCAGCAATGGGCGATGGAGTGTAGGCCGAAAGCGGTCCGTCAAACGACAGATTGCCGTTGTTATTCACGTAAAGCTGCGAGTATTGCGCACCGAAAAAATTCATCGTGAAGCCCACTGTCACACGCCCTGTCGAGCCATCGTCATTTGCCGGAAGGGAATTGGAATTAAAGCCCGGACGAACCGCACCCGCGAATGCTGCGGAAGCGCCGACGATGAACGCGGCAAATATTGCGAGCCACAAATGCCGTCGTTCGCGGTGGCGGGAGGCGGAATCTGTCGTGGTTGGATGGTGCGCTTTCATAGGGCTTGGGCTTTTTGCTGCCGTCGTGGTGGTTGTGTTGTTGACTCGAAATGGTTGGAAACAACTCTGCCCCGATGAGATGATGTCGCGTTCGGGGCATCAATTCATTTCCAGTTACTGAATGGTCACACCAGGTTTGGGCAACATCATCCTTCCCCTAGCGGCAGGAATGCGCGAAACCGTTTGCGATGCCGAAGAAAAAGAAAAACGAGGAGCAAGGACCGAAACCGATCACGATCCACACGTCCCCTCTCACCATGCCGCAGGCGCAAAAGCTCCGCGCCTTGCTGACCGGGCGCGGCTGGGCGTTCGATGTGCGGCAATACATGCTTTTCTTTGCCCAGAAGGACAAGCTGACCGTGGCCGTTTATGAGAAGGGCCCGAAGGTCGTCGTGCAAGGCCGGGGAACGCAGGAGTTTGTGCAATTCGTTTTGGAGCCGGAAATTCTCGGCGAAGCGAAACTCGGCTACGAAGAGGTGAACAATCCCGCAATGTTCGAGCCTCATTTCGGCGTTGACGAGAGCGGCAAGGGCGACTTCTTCGGACCGCTGGTCATCGCAGGCTGCTACACGGATGCGGAGAGCACCCGTGCCCTCATGGAAGCGGGAGTGATGGACAGCAAGCGCATCGGTTCGGACGCAAAAATACGGGAACTCTCGGCGATCATCCGGCAAACGAAAGGCGTGGCGTTTTCAAGCATTACTTTAGCACCTGAGAAATACAATGAGCTGTATGGTAACTTTAATAATCTTAATAGATTACTAGGTTGGGGACATGCAAAAGTGATTGAACACCTTCTTGACCAACGCCCCGAGTGCCCGCGAGCGCTCAGCGACAAGTTCGCGAGTGCCAGCCTCATCAAGCGCGCCTTCTCGGAAAAGGCGAAGCACATCCAACTCGACGCGCGGACGAAAGCCGAGAGTGATGTCGCAGTAGCCGCCGCGTCGATTTTGGCGCGCGAAAGATTCATCAACTGGCTGCTCGAAAAAGGCCGTGCAATCGGGAGAACGCTCGAAAAAGGCGTCTCACCCGCCGTAAAAGATACCGCTCGCGCGCTGGTCGCCGAACACGGGCCGGAATTCCTCAAACAAGTCGCCAAAGTACACTTCAAGACCGCCCACGAAATTGCCCCTACCTCTTACGCACACGTAGAAAAACCATTTTTCAAACGCGGGAAGGGGACAAGCGATACACCTTAGTTTAAATTTCTGAAAGCAGAAGGAATTCTGCCAAAAGGAAGTCTTGCAGGAAGGTTAGTCATCCGCTATAAGGCAACTGTAATTATGGGAACACTTACTAAAAGGGAAATCGTGATAAACATCAGCGAGGAGACGGGGTTGGTTCAGCATGACGTCTTCAAAGTCGTGCAACGAACGCTCGACCAAATCGTCGAAGCCTTGGCAAAAGGGGACAGCATCGAACTCCGCAACTTTGGAGTCTTCGAGGTCAAACTCACGAAACCAAGGGTCGGGCGCAACCCGAACCAACCCGGAAGTCACTTCGCGATTCCGGCGAGGGCCACAGTGAAATTCAAGTCGGGTAAAGTGATGAAAGAGCGCGTTGCAGTACTCACGGAAACGATGAAACTCGCCGAGGCGACGTAGTTTCCCCCCTCGGGCGTCGTTTTAAAGCGCCGGTTGCAAGGTCGCGCGC
>JAYSTZ010000121.1:0-1959 GCA_043719365.1 Verrucomicrobiaceae bacterium
GAAGCCCTCATCGAGCATCTGGTGATAGTGCGAAGGCGCGATAATACTGGGCCGCTCCGCGTGAAGCCGGCCATCGCGGATGCGGATTTGGTTCACGGAATCCATCAATTCAGTGACCAGAAAAAATCGAAACACAGTCGTTCCGAATGTCTGAATAAGATTCTGCGGCGCGAGGATTACCTGCGTGTTCTCTATGGCGTATTGGATGCTGTCTTCGTTCATTTCAGGCGACGATTTTGCCGACGGCGGTCTTGGCGTTGAGTTCCGCGAGGACTTTATCCACGAGGTTTGCTGCGGTGAGCCCGTGCTTTTTCCGCAAAATGTCGGGCGCGCCGTGCTCGACAAACTGGTCCGGCCATCCGATGCGAATCACCGGAGTGGTGATTCGATGTTCAGACAAATGTTCCATCACCGCGCAGCCAAAACCGTTGTGCAAAACGTGATCTTCCATCGTGCATACCACGTCCACACTCCGGGCGAAAAACTCGATTGTCGCGGTATCCAGCGGCTTGATCCAACGAGGATTCACCACGGACGTGGAGATGCCCTTCGACTCAAGCGTTGCCGCTGCTTCCTCCGCCAACTGGCACATTCCACCCAGACCAAAAATGACCGCCCGAACCGGCTGCGAGCTGCCGTGTTTCACGACCTCGGCTTTACCAATTTCCAGCAATTTTGGCTGCGCTTTTGGCTGCACTCCAGTGCCGCTTCCGCGCGGGTAGCGAATCGCGGTTGGGCCGGCATTGTAGTTCGCCATCGTCCAAAGCATGTCCACGAATTCGTCTTCGTCCTTTGGCTGCATGTGGATGAGATTCGGGACATGGCGGAGGTAGCCAATGTCGAATAATCCGTGATGCGTCGGGCCGTCATCTCCGCTCAATCCGCCGCGATCCATGCACAGACGAACGGGCAAATTTTGCAACGCAATGTCGTGGACGATCATGTCGTAAGCGCGCTGCATGAACGTCGAGTAAATCGCGAGAAACGGCGCATACCCTTCGCACGCGAGACCCGCCGCAAACAACGCCGCATGTTCCTCCGCAATTCCCACGTCGAAATAACGCTTCGGGTGTGCCTTTGCAAAACTGATGAGCCCGGTGCCGCTCGGCATTGCACCGGTGATGCCGACGATCTTGTTGTTCGAGTCTGCAAACTTCGAGAGCGTCGTGCCGAGCAGTTCGCTGTAGGTCGGCGATGGCGCGGTCTTGGTCGCGCCGGTCTTCGGCTCAAATCGGCCGAGCCCGTGAAACTTGAGCGGCTGCTCCAGCGCAGGCGCGTAGCCTTTCCCCTTGGTCGTCAGGATGTGCAAAATCACCGGCTCGTCCTGTGTTTTCAGGAACTCCAGAGTCCGCACGAGGAGCTGGACATCGTGCCCGTCGATAGGTCCGTAGTAACGCACGCCCATGTCGTCGAACAAAACGCTTGGGGCGATGAGTCCTTTCACGCCCGTCTCCACCCGGTGCGCGAGATTTTTTACTTTCGGTCCGAGCAGCTTTTCCACGAGCTTGGCGGCGCGATCGTGGAGTCCCGTGTAGGTCGGGCTCGTCGAAATCCTGTTAAAGTAGCGCGCGATGGCACCAACGTTGCGGTCGATGCTCCATTCGTTGTCGTTGAGAATAACGATTAGCTTCTTCGTGTGCTCGGAGACGTTGTTCAACGCTTCATAAGTGACGCCGCACGTGAAGGCCGCATCGCCCGCGACGCACACCACACTTTCATCCGAGCCGCGCATGTCCCGCGCGACCGCCATGCCCAGCGCGGCCGAAAGCGCCGTTCCCGCGTGCCCTGCGCCGTAGCAATCGTGCTCGCTTTCCGTTCGGAGCAGGAAGCCATTGAGCCCTTCATACTGCCGGATTGTTTCGAAGCGTTCGCGGCGTCCCGTGAAGAGCTTGTGTACGTAGCCCTGATGCGAAACGTCAAAGACGAACTTGTCCTTCGGCGTGGAGAAAACGCGGTGTA
>JAYSTZ010000122.1:0-11197 GCA_043719365.1 Verrucomicrobiaceae bacterium
TTGGACTGACCCGCTCCAATGGCAGGAACTCAAACTCTACGACTACAATAAGACGGACATCGTTCATCTTATTGTAGTCGTAGAGTTTGAGTTCCTGCCATTGGAGCGGGTCAGTCCAAATCTTCTCGGTAAGCGTCTTGGGCACGGCGATGATATAAGGCTCGTCGTCGAGCTTTGCATAGACGCCGACGCCATCGCTGCTGCCCAGAATGAGCTTCGCGATGGGTTTATCGCCGGGCGCGGATTCGGGAGTCCCCTCGGTGGAGTAGCTGCTCAGTGTCACCGTGGCCGAGGGTTGATCGAGGCCATATTTTTTGAGGTCGCTGCCGACGTCTTCGACGAAGCGGACGCTGCGGGCGGTGGCGAGATCATTGAGCAGTTTGTTCGCGGCAGCGGAGTTCACGGGCTCTTCGGGCTTGGTCTTGCGCTTCCAGTTTTCGCCATCGCGACCGATGATAATCTTCGTCCCGCCGCCTTCGAGTGTGATGCGGTCCACGATGTCAGGTTGCACGCGAAGCAGGCTCGCGTCGCGGAGATCGTTCGGAAGCGTGAGTGCGATGCCTTCGATTGCTGAAGGCACCGTGACGACGCCATCGCGGGTGCTCACTTTGACGTAAGCAACGCCCTTCGCCACATCGCCTTCCTTCTTGTCGTCTTTCTTCGTCGCCCCAATCTGGATGGTCACCGGCTCTTTGCCGCCTTCGATGTGAAAGACGAGCGTAGCGCGGGGATCGGTCAGTCCGAATGTGCTCAGGTCCTTCGAGTCCGAAATGAAATCCTCGATTCGGGCGGACGTGACGCTGGCGATTAAATCGTTGAGCCGCTGGTTGTCCGCACGCGCTTTGAGCGGACGAATGAGCGACCAGTTGCCGTTCTTGCGCTCTGCTTCGATTTCGCCCTTCGCGGTTTTCAAGACGACCTTTTTCACCTCCGCTGCGGTGATCGCGGCGAGCTTGCGGTCACGCCAGTCCTTCGCGCCTTTGCTGAGCTGCGTGCGAAGATCGTTGGGCAGAACGTAGATCGCGTCAGAGCCGTCGATGCGGGCGTACACTTTGCCTCCCGCCGCGCGTTCTTTGCCTCCGCCCCCGGTTTCTTTGGCTCCCGCCGAGGGTTCTTTGCCTCCGCCCACGGTTTCTTTGCCATCCACTGCGGAGGTAACTGCGGTTTCTTTGCCGATGAGCAATTCGAGCGAACGTTTCCCTGCGAGCTTGATGCTGACCTCGCCCTTCGCCACGCCGAGTTCCTTTAGCAACTCCTTCGTGTCCCGGCCTTTTACCGCGGGGACTTTCCGGAGATTCATATCGAGCCCTTCGAGCGTGGTGAAGAGCGTGGCCACGGCGCCTTCATCAGCACGATCTTTCACGGGAGCTTCGATATTCCACGCGCCGTTCGTCTGCTTGAATTCCATCGTCCCCTCGCCATTGCGAATGCTGAATGACTCCACCTCGCCGCGGTCGATCGCGGTCACGCGCGGTGCATCGCCAGTGCCGGTGAACCGGTCGTCGAAGAAGCGCAGATACGCCCACAGGCCGAGGCCGAGAATAATGAGGATGATGGTGCTGCGAAATTTTTTCATGGCTCAAATGGACTAGTTCTTCGCGGCGGCGCGCTTTTGATTCTCGTAATAATTGATCACGATGGAAACTGCGGCCAGCGAGGCTGCGGTCCCGATCGCGATGATCAGATTGCGGGGCACCGTCCTGGCGTCTTCCATCCCAAGCTGCCACAGCAGGACATACCAGCAGCCGACAATGACGAGGAACGCCGTGGCGACCCATGCGGTGACGATGAGTAGGTTCTTCCCGTGCCGGGCGCAGAGGAAGTAGAGACCGAAAAGCGCCACCACGAGCGGGATGTAGAGGATCACCCAGAGCCGGATACTGTTGAGCTTTTCAATCGGCAGCGAGAGCGTGGAGCGTTTCTTAATCTTGGGCGGAACCTTGATGAGGAGCTCGCGATTGAGCAGCCAGTTGATGCAGTTGGAAGCCACGTTCACCGCGAGCGGCCCGGTGCGCAACCCATCGTCGGAGACAAAGTCGCTGTTCCCGACAACGACCAGTCGAGAGGTTTCCAGCTTCACATTGGGGTCGGTGGAAGCCCCTTTCTCAACTTGCACAGCCAGCGTGAGCGGGCCTGGGTGATCTTTCTTGTCTTCGACTGGAGCCTCATCTCCGCCGACGTTGAAATCAACATCTCCCCAGAATCCCTTTGGCGAAACCAAAAGTCCTGTGAGCTTCAGATTTTCGCGAGTCTCCTTGGCGCGATCCAGTTCCAGCGATTGCGTGGCTCCGAGCAACTCAATGGAGAGACCTTCCAACCCACTCGTGATCGCCGATTCCGTGGACGCAACGACACAGCCGGACTGCACCTGCATGGCGCTGCCCATGTCCACGACGCGGAGGACGTAATCATCCTTCGCTTTCACACCGCGGGCTGCGAGCCACGCAAAAAGATTCGGCGTTTTCCCGCCGGTCTTTCCCACTGCGACAAAGATACGACCTTTCGCATCCCAGTAATCACTCAGCACTTTCAGGTCACGCTCGCTCATGTCGAACTTGGGGCCGAGAATGAGCACCATGTTGGCGTCGGAAGGAATCTTATCGAGGTCCGCGATCGTGAGGTTTTCGAGCAGCAGATTCTGCCGTCTGGTATATGCCAACAACGTCTGAATCTTACGTCCGTTCGTGTCGAATTCCCCGTGCCCGTTGATGAGGTAAAGCTTGTTCTGCTTGGGCTCGGTGAGTGCGAGGATTTCGTTCGTAAGGATCTGCTCGCCCAGAAACGAGATCATCTGCGGCGGCGGGAGTTGCTGCCCTTGCATCCGCGCCTGCATTTCGGCCATCGGGTCGCGCTGCTCCATCTCGGCCATTTCCGTCGTATTGATGAATTTGCTCCGTCCGTCGTAGTCGAGAATGATGAGGTTCTCCACGTTGACGAACTTGTATTTAGCCGCCAATTCACTGGCACGGGCGTAGTTTTCCTCGGGATCGACATCCTCAATGGAGAGCTTGCCGCGGGCGGCAAATTCATACTCGCGCAGGAGCGAGCGAGCGTCGCCATTCACTTCCAGAGTTTTGTCGGAAAAGAACACGATCGCCTTCATCGGCTTGGGTAGATTGCCCATCAGACTTCGCGTCATTTCGCTCAGCTCGGAGCGCTCGCCGCGCACCCAGTTCCAGCGTTTGAAGTATTTCGATGCGAGATAATTGACCATCATCACCATCGCGAGAAGGACGATGATCTGGACGACGATATTGATGCCGATCTCGATGCGGCCGACCCGCAGCTTGGGCGGTGCGTCTTTCGGTGCCTTGTCGGCTTCGGGCGTTGTTTCAGGTGTTTCCATGGTCTTAGGACTTCAGCTTGCGGCTGTGAAATACGTGGTGCGTGAGGGCGAGAAAGAACACGGTAAGCGATAAATACCAGACGACCCGCCGCGAGTCGATGGTGCCCGCGGTGGCGTCGTTGATGTGGGAGAAAGGGCTGACAAACTCCGCCAGCAAACGCACACGCGGATCCGTGACGTTTAGCATGACTCCGAGCATCAACGGGACGAAAAGGAAGAGCATCTTCACGGTGATACTGATGACCGCCGCATTCACCTGATCCTTCACCAACGAGCTTGCGAGATTCCCGATCGAGATGAAGAGCATCGCGATGAAAAGGATCATCAAATACGTGCTGTAAATCGCGCCCACTCCCTTCGCCGCCGGATGCCCGCCGCTCTCATGGTCGAAGACGACGAAATGCAGAAGCGAAGGCGCAAACGCCACGGTGTAAAAAATCGCCGTGCCGAAGAACTTCGAGAGGACGATTTGCCATTCCTTCACCGGGGCCGTGGTGAGCATCTCAATGGTGCCCATTCGAAACTCCTCGGAGAACGTCCGCATCGTCACGAGCGATGTCGTGATGGCGAGGATGAAGAAGAAAAGCCCGCTGACAAAAGTCGCCTGAATCACCGTGTACTCCGTCGAACTCTTGTTGAGCTGCGAGACGCCGAATTGAAACATCCACCCCAACAGCACGAGGAGCATGACCATGACGACGTAAGCCACGGGCGTGTAAAAGATGCTGCGAACCTCGCGCATCGTTTGAACAAAGAGAGTTCTCATAATCTTTAGTTGTCCGCCGTGGTCAGTTCCGCGAAGACGTCTTCGAGCGTCGCGCGCTTTTGGTGGATTTCGCGGACTTCCCATTTGCGCTCTGCGGCGAGACGCATGATGTCGAGACCGGGCTCTGCTTTGGCGTCGAGGCGCAGGGTGAAATTGGTCCACTCGCCATTCTCGGCAGCCGTCACATCCTTGACGCCAGGGACGCTTTGCAGTGCCTCCAGCGCATCGGCTCCAGCGCGCGCCTCCAGCAAAAGTTCACCAACCGCGCGATGGTTCTTGCGCAGGTTTTCGGCGGTATCGGTCGCGCGGATTTCGCCACGATGAATAACGATGACTCGCGAGCACATCATTTCCACTTCCGGAAGAATGTGCGTGGAGATCAGCACGGTGCGCTTTTGAGCGAGGTTCTTAATCAGGTCGCGGACGGTGCGGATTTGGTTTGGGTCGAGGCCGATCGTCGGCTCGTCTAGGATTAGCAAATCCGGGTCGTGGACGAGTGCATCGGCGAGCCCCACGCGCTGGCGATACCCTTTGGAAAGTGAACCGATGAGCTGGTTCTCGCGATCTTTGACTTGGCAGAGGTCGATGACATCGCCCACACGCTCGCGCACTTTGCCGCTGGCGACGCCCTTAAGCGCTGCACGGTAGCGGAGGTATTCGCCGACTTTCATCTCGGGATAAAGCGGGGTGTTTTCCGGCAGGTATCCGAGGTGCCGCCGGGCCTCCACGCTGTCGTCGAAAATATCAAATCCCGCGATACTCACACGCCCCGTTGTGGGCGGGAGAAAACCGGTGAGGATCTTCATCGTCGTGGACTTCCCCGCGCCGTTCGGGCCGAGAAATCCGACGATTTCCCCTTTGGCCACTTCAAAGCTGATGCCCTTTACCGCAGTAAAGGAGCCGTATTTTTTTGTAAGCTGTTGGACTCGTATCATTGGGCAAATTTTCAGGCGAGGGGGCGGTGATTTAACAGGGGCACTCGATTTGGCAAGCGGGGAGCGCGGGCAGGGCGTGACAAGCGTGTGATTAAACGGGTTGAAGGGGCATGACTCACAGCGGGAATTGCATTCCCCCAGCCGGTTGGTTTTATATCTGCTCTACAACACGCATCCATGAACTCCTCTGCCGAAACTATTTCTGCAACACCAATCGAGAAGCGCGGCGGCGTCAGCTATGCAGAGTTCCAGCGCGACTACATGAAGGCAAACCGCCCGATTGTGCTCACCGATGCCCTGAAGGACTGGCGTGCGCTTGGGAAGTGGAGCCCGCAGTTTTTCGCGGACCGTTTTCCAGACAAAGAATTCACATTGGACGGGAAGCAATGGCGGCTCGCCGACCACATCGCCGCAGTGCTCGCGTCGGACCCGGCGAATCCTGCTCCATACCTTCGCAACGAAGTGCTCAAGGAAAAGTTTCCCGAGCTTTGGGACGACATCGATCCCAAGATGCAGTACGCCCAGCCGAACTGGATGGAGCGCCCTTTCCGAAACAAGTTCTTCAACGATCTTTTCCATCGCGGCAGCGCGATCGAACTTTACATCGGCGGAAACGGGCGGGGCTTTCCAGTGCTGCATTGGGACGGCTACCACACACACGCGTTCCTCATGCAGTTTTACGGGCGCAAGGAGTTCTACGTCTATGGCCCGGAGCAGACCCAGTTCCTCTATCCGAGCAAGGATTCGCCGAACATCTCGCAGTGCGCCGACATCAAAAACGTGGACCTCGAAAAGTATCCTCTCTTCGCAAAAGCGGCACCTTCCGTCTTCGTGCTGGAGCCGGGCGAGACGCTCTTCATCCCGAGCGGATGGTGGCACACGACCATGATGCTCTCACCCAGCATCTCACTCTCCTGCAACGTGGGAAACTCGACCAACTGGAAGGCGATGCGCTCCGACTTCACCCGCCGCGGAAACCTCGCCGACCGGGCCAAGGCGGCGCTTTACCTTCTCTCAAAAGGATGGCTTTGCGGCTGGCAAGATTTCTTGGGCTAGTGTTCGTCCTTCTTCTTGGCCTGCGGTATCAGCTTCACGAGGAATGCGACGACGTCGCGGACTTCGCGCGGTTTTAGGATGCCGAGCATCGGGGGCATGACGGAGACGGGCGGGGTTTGACTGACGATTTCGCTGCGCTGAATGACGCGCTCTTTGCCGTCGGGCAAGCGGACTGTGATGGCTTCCGGCGTTTCTTTGATCGGCGTTCCGGCGATGTCTGTTTTGTCGCGGAGCGAATACGTGGCGATGCCGTAGCCGGGAGCGATCTCGGCGGATGGGTTGAGCAGCGATTCGAGCAAATACGCGCGGTCGCGCTGTGTGCCGATGTTCTCGAGATTCGGGCCTACGGTGCTGCCGTCTTTCGTGATCGCGTGGCAGGCGAGGCAGTTTGCGCCGAGGTTGTTTTGCACGATCTCGCGTCCGGCAATTGCGCTGCCGCCTTCGAGAAGTTCCCGGTGCGTCACGCCTTGAGGGGCGGCGGTGTATTGGTCGGCGAGTTTGCCGAGCGAAGGGTTTGCGGCGGCGCGGGCTTGCAGGGCTTCGAGCACATCGAATTGAAGCGCTGCTGTGGTTTGTCCGGCGACGAGTGATTTGCCGAGGCGGTCGAGAACGGCATCGGCTCCGGCATGGGCGGCGCGGGCCAGAAGTGCGATGACCTGTTGGCGCTCAACGGGACGACCGCCTTTCAAAACGCTCTCGGCGACCGCGACGAAGCGATCGGGCTGGTCGGGCAGGAGGAATTCCCGGGCGGCCTCGCGGAGGGGTTCTGGGCTTGCGTCGGCGAGCGCGATGTCGAGTGCGGTCTTCCACGCGGCGTTTGTGCGGTCGCCGGTGCTCATCAGCCGCAGGGCTTCGGCACGAAGAGCTCCGTCGGCTGTTTCGTCGGCAACGATTCCGGCGATCTGCTCGGGCTTCGCTTTCAGCGAATGTGCGATGACGATTTGGACGGCGATGGTTTTCAGTCCGGCATCGGTGAGCGCGAGTAATGGATCGAGCTTGGCGGTGAGCGCGGCCTCGATGGGCGCAGGTGCAAACTTGCGCGCGTAACCATCGGCACGGTCGAGGCGCGGTGGAGTTTTCCAAGTGAGTAAAACGGCGAGCGCTTCGGCGCGGGTCTCCTTTTTTGCCGAGGCATCAATGGCGATGGCGATAAGGCGCTCGGCGGCTTCCACGGTGCCGACACGCAGCGCGGCGTTCACGGCACGGAGCATCGCGGGCTCGTCGAGCGCGGGCGAAGCCGCAATGGCAGCGAGCGCGGGCAGTGCGGCGGGGATTCCCATGTTGTCGTAAATGGCGCGCGCGGCCTCGCTGACTACGCTTGCTTTTTCATCGTCCAAATACGCCGCGACATCGGGTGCCGCCTGCCGCCGGAGGGCGACAACGCATGCGAGCCTTACGGTGATCGACGGAAATTTCGCCCGCGCTGCGAGTTGCGCGGCAGTCGCGCAACCGGTCAGTCCGGTCACAGCGGCGTGCCGCATCACGGGGTCTGCGCCTTCGCGTTCTGCGAGCTTGAGCAGAGGTTCCACGGCGGTTGCTTCGCGCAGTCTTCCCAGCGCAATGGCGGCTTGGAAGCGCACTCGCGGCGCGGCGTCTGCGAGCAGTGGGATTAATTTGCGCGCTTCCTCCGGCGTCATCTTCGCCTCGCTGAGCACTCGTGCGGCCTGTGCGCGAATCTCAGACTGCGCATCCCCGAGCAATGGCAGCACCTCTGCCGCCGCGAGCTTCTGCTTTCGCAAAAGCTGCCCGCAGCCCCATATTCCGTGGACGCGGCTCAGTTGCGGTCCGACCTGATTGCCCGCGGCGGCGAGCAGCGCCGCGCCTTCGCCGCGAGTTGCCAGCGCGAGTTGCGCGCCCTGCCTCACGCGTTGGTCGGCGTGGCCGAGCAACGCGGCATTCTCCGCTGCGGGCCGCGCGGAAAAGCCTGCCGATAGCAGCGCGAGAGTCTCCTTGCGCTTCGGCGTTTCCGCAGCGCCCGGCACATCGGCGCGCCACACGGCACCCAGCGAGTCGAGCGGATAGCCGCCCGCCCAGTCGGCAAAAAACAGTGAACCATCCGGATGCCAGCTCAGCCCGATGCCCATCACGCCTTGATGCAAAAGTTCCACCGTGCCGCGCTTGAATGACGCACCGTCCGGCTCCACCCGGAATCCCCGCATGTGACCCGACGGAAATTCGTTTAGGAAAAACATCCCCCGCAGCTCATCGCTCAGCGCAGTGCCGGGGTCGCGCTTGAACCCCGCCGGCCCGTTCGTCGATGGCGCGAGCGGCGGGAAAAGATATGCCGCCTGTCCCTCCCAGCGCGGCTCCGACAGACGCTCGCGCATCCATGGAGTCTTGCCGCCCATGTATTGATAATTCCCCCGCCAGCCCGAATCGCTCTCCTCCGGGATGAACCCAAACCGCTCCATCTCCCCTTTGAAATCCGCATCATTATCCACCGCGAAAAGATCCCCTAGCTCGTCGAACACCGGCTCCTGCGGATTGCGCAGGCCGTGTGCAAAAACCTCGAACCCCGACCCGTCCGGCTCCACGCGCAAGACACAGCCTTCGTTCGGATGATAATACCGCCGCCCCTCGCGCGACACCGCATTCACGCCCTTGTCTCCGATGCTCCAGTAAATACGCCCATCCGGCCCCACGGACAGACCGTGCATATCATGTCCTGCGTAGGAAATGTGAACGCCGAATCCGTGCACCACCACCTCCCGCACATCCGCCACGCCGTCATCGTCCGTATCCTTGAAGCGCCACAAATCGGGCGCAATCGTGGCATACACCCATCCGTCGTGATACAGCACTCCAGCGGCGATCCCGGTCACCTCCGTATTAAATCCCACGGCAAAAACCGTCATCTTATCCGCGGTCCCGTCGCCATCCGTGTCGCGCAGTTGATAGATGCGCTCCGTCGTATCCGTGAGATCCTTCCAATCGATGGATCCATCGTGATTCCTGTCGGTCAGCCCGCCGCGCGGCGCGCGCATCTTCCCCGGCGCGAGCTCCGAGTGATAGAACGCCTTCTTATCCTCCACGCTCGTGAACGACAAATCATCCGGCACCCACATTGTATGCTCGCGGATATCCAAATCGCCCACCTTCCGCCGCGTCGTCGCGCTCACATAGACGCGCCCCTTCGGGTCCACCGTGCAAGCCACCGGGTCCGGCACATTGATGGACCCCGACCATTTCTGAAAGACCAGACCGTGCGGCACGACCGGCTCATTTTTATCCTGGGCAACCGCCCCGGTTGATATCGACGCCGCGAGGATGCAGGTGGAAAGAATGCGTTTCATAATGGAAAATTGAACGGCCCAAATGAAGGCACGGTTGCAGGTGGCAGGTAAATGACGAATGACGAAGGCGTGGCGAAATCGACTCGCTTGCCTTTCGGCATTCGTCATTCGTTATTCCCCCCGCACACACGTCTCGCTATTTCCCCGCCCGGCGATAACAAGCCACATGATCCGAACCATCATCGCACTCCTCGCGTTCGCCACCACCAGCTACGCAAAGCCCCTCAATGTCGTCGTCCTCTACGCCGACGATTGGCGGCACGACACCCTTGGCTGCGCGGGCAACCCCGTCGTCAGAACTCCCGTCCTCGACGCCCTCGCCGCCCAAAGCGTCCGCTTCACCCACAACTGCGTAACCACCTCCATCTGCGGCGTCAGCCGCGCCACGCTTCTCACCGGCCAGTGGATGTCCCGCCACGGCAACCAGGCGTTCGACATGTTCAAAACCCCGTGGGCCGAAACCTACCCCGGACTCCTCCGCGACCACGGATACTACGTCGGCCACATCGGCAAATGGCACAACGGCAAATTCCCCGCCGCCAACTACGACTTCGGACGCGCCTACAGCGGCACCCACTGGATGAAACAGCCCGACGGCACCCTCATCCACGTCACCCAGAAAAACGAAAACGACGCCCTCGAGTTCCTCAAAAACCGGCCAAAAGACAAACCCTTCTGCCTCACTCTCGCCTTCTTCGCCACGCACGCCGAAGACGGCAACCCCAAGCATTACCTCCCCCAACCCCAAAGCATGTCCCTCTACACAGACGTCACCGTCCCCACCCCCGCCACCTCCAGCGACGAATACTTCCACAAACTCCCCCCTTTCATCGCCACCGACAAAAACGAAGGCCGCGTCCGCTGGACATGGCGCTTCGACACGCCGGAAAAATACCAGGAGTATATGAAAAACTACTACCGCCTCGCCAACGAAGTCGATGCCACCTGCGGACGCGTCCTCGCCGAGCTTGAAGCCCAAGGCCTCGCCCAGGAAACCCTCGTCATCTTCACCACCGACAACGGCTACTTCCACGCCGAGCACGGCCTCGCCGACAAATGGTATCCCCATCAGGAAAGCATCCGCGTCCCCCTCATCATCCGCGACCCGCGCATGGACAAAAAGCGCGCCGGCACCACCAACGACGACTTCACCCTCAACGTCGATCTCGCCCCCACCATCCTCGCCGCCACAGGTATCCCCGCCCCCGCCACCATGCAAGGCCGCGACATCGCCCCGCTCTACCTCGACGCCCAAAAGCCCGCCTGGCGCACCGAGTTCTTCTACGAACACGCCACCATCAAAAACATCCACTTCATCCCCGCCTCCCAAGCCCTCGTCCGCAAAACCGAAAAGCTCCTGCTGTGGCCCGACTTCCAATACGAAGAGCTCTTCGACCTCCAGACCGACCCCGGCGAAACCGACAACATCATCGCCAAAAACAAAGACCGCGCCGACCAGATGCGCCAGCGCTTCGAAGAGCTCAAAGCAGCCGCCAAATAGCGCCAGTTTTTTAGGGACGAAAGGGACAGAAAGGACAAAAGGGACAAAAGGGACCCCGTCCTTGACGTCCCTTGGGTCGCTTTCGTCCTTTTTGTCCTTAAAGGGCATATCCCCGCGCTCGGATGATGTCCCCCATTCCCAACGCAGATGATCCGATTAAACCATTGCCCGCTCGCAGCGTTTGCCCGACAACTCCCTCCACATGAGCACACCAAAAATCGCCCAAGCCTCCCCCATTCCCGTCACCGTCGAAGCCGGCAAGACCTACTACTGGTGCTCGTGCGGCGAGAGCAAGAACCA
>JAYSTZ010000123.1:0-1958 GCA_043719365.1 Verrucomicrobiaceae bacterium
ACGCGCCTGCCCATTTACACTTGTGAACATACCTCCTATCAGAATCTTCCCGTCTGTCTGCAAAGCAATGCTCATGACATTGTTTTCCACCCCAGAACCGATATTAAATGTAGCGGTGCTCTCTAGGCTTCCGTCAGCATTCAGCCGAGCGAGCCGACTCCGCGATTGTCCGTCCACAGAATTGAAGCCGCCTCCGATCAAGATTCTACCATCCGCTTGAATCGCGATGCTTTGAACAGCACTTGATGCACCTGTTCCGGGATTAAAAGTCATTGCGCTCTCCACACTCCCATCCACGTTGAGCCGGGCGATCCGATTGCGGGCAATACCGTTTATGCTAGTGAAATCCCCGCCGAGCAGGATGTTCCCGTCCGCTTGCACAGCTATGCAGCCAACATCGTCACTCGCGCCAGATCCTGAATTAAAGGTGGACGTGCTTTCAACACTTCCGTCCGCATTGAGGCGGGCGATACGATTCCGGGACTGGCCATTTATTGTCGTGAAGTATCCGCCGATCAGGATTTTCCCGTCTGTCTGTAATCCCATCCCATGGATTGCGTTGTTGGCTCCCGTGCCTGGATCGAAAGTGGCCGTGCTTTCAAGACTCCCGTCTGCATTGAGGCGTGCGATGCGATTACGCGATTGACCGTTCACTGTGGTGAACTCGCCTCCAATTATAATCTTTCCGTCTCCTTGGACTGCAACGCACCTGACTAAATTGTTTGGGCCGAAACCCGGATCAAAGGTCGTGTCCACGCTGCCGTCTACATTGAGGCGAGCGATGTTGGTTCGAGGGGTCGTTCCGACCGAGGAAAACTTGCCTCCAATAATAATCCGTCCGTCCGGTTGAATTGCGGTCACAAATACAAAGTCCCCACTTGCACCGACGTTCGGATTGAATAGCGGATCAGTGGCCCCCGGTGCTGCGATTGCGGAAAGAACGGTGGTGAGCGAAATCATCGTAGCGCAGAGCAGGTGGAAAAAATGTTTCATTTTGAGTTTTCGATGGAGAGCTCAGTGGCGATGTTGTCAGATTTCCACAACCAGAGGTCCTGCGGAGGGATGGAAGAGTGCTTTATTACTGGGAAAGCTAGAACGTGAATTTGCATCGGATGACGGCGGTTCGCTCGCGCGGGAGCGTGTCGTGGTAGGTGATGGGGTCGAGTTGGTAGTCGGTGTCGGTGAGGTTCAGGACTCCGGCGCTGATTTCGCAGCGGTTGCGGGCGAAGCGGTAGCCGATGAGCGCGTTGAACTGCCAGAAATCGTCGCCGGGGCGGTTGGTGATTCCGCCCTGGAAGTTGGCTCCGTCCAGTTCCTGGGCGTACCAATTGGCCTCGGCCCGGACGAAGAGGCCGGTGGGGGAGTTCCAGTTTGCGGCGATGAGGACGTGGTGGAGGACGCCTTCGCCTTGCTGGTCGGCACCGGGATCGAGGGTGATGAATTCCGGGCGAGTCACGCGGAGTTGTGCGTGAGTGAATCGGTAGCTGGCGCTGAGCGAGAACTCATCGCCGAGCAGTTGGTGGATGCTGGCGCTGAGGGTTTCTTCGCGGTAGGCGAGGCTCTCGCGCTCGCTGGATGGGAAGTAGGCGGGTGAAATCGGGAGGAGCCCTAAATTGTATCCATCGAATGTGCCGAGTGTGCGTTCGACATCCTGTTCGATGATGTTGAATGCTGCGCCCCACCAAGTGCGACTCGGGAGATGACCTTCGATGCTGAGGCCATAGTTTTTATAAAGAGGCGTCTCGACTGAGCCTGAGAGCGATTCGGAGATGACGGTGCGGAATGCTTGATTAAAGCCCGCGATTTGCACGGGCTCGAGCCGCACGCTCTCGTCGAAAGTGACGCCGCCGAGCCCTTCTGCATACACGCCGCGAATGGTGAGCCACTTGCTCGGTGCGAGTGTAAAGCCCGCTTTGCCGGAGACGCGCTCGTCTTTGCGCTCGCGGTCGTTCACGGGC
>JAYSTZ010000124.1:0-1958 GCA_043719365.1 Verrucomicrobiaceae bacterium
CCACGCGTCCTAAGTTCATTCGTCACCTGATAAATGATGAACGCAGAGTGCGCCTCGGGAGACAGGACGGCGTGCGTCTTCTCCAAAATTTCGCGCTTCTTCTTTTTCTCCAGAATGCTGAACGGAATGCCGGAAACCACGTAATCGCAATGCGCAAGCCCCTTCTCTGCAAGCACCTCGGGAAGTAGGGCGCAGTCGAGATTGTGCACGCTCACCCGCGAGTCATCAGCGAACTGAATCTTGAGATGCTCGGAGAGCTCCCGGTCGAGTTCGAACAGCAGGAGTTTCGAATCGGGATGCATCCGGCGGACAATCTCGCGGGTATGGCAGCCCTCTCCCGGCCCGTACTCCGCGATTACGCGAGGGCCGGAGTGGTCCATCTTGTCCGAGACCCTTCGGATCAACGTCTTGGAGCTGGGCACGATGGACGCGACCTGAAATGGATTCTTGAAAAACCTCTTGAGAAATATGGCGCTCATCTGTGATTGGGTGCCTAAATTGGGGGCGGACTTTAGAGTTCGAAGGTGAGATGGCAAGTGCGGACGACAACAGATTTTCGGGACCAACAGATGCCCGGACCCCGCAATCGCTTTCCGCCGCGAGGTGCGCCGAAACGAGCGCGGGATATTTGCCTCCCCCGGCACCACTACAGGCAAAATTGCCGGACTTTGCGAGGCAGCGCAACAAACCGTTGCCATCCGCATCGGCGGGACGTTACGCTGCGGCCATGTTGCAAGCCCGTGCAAGCCGGAGCGTTGAATTCGCATCCAACGAAAACAAGGAGCGCTATCTCGGCGTTTACCGCTGGATGCTGCTTTCGCGCGTCCTCGAAGAGAAGCTCGCCAGCCTGTACCGCGGCGGGAAAATCACAGGCGGAGTTTTCCTCGGGCGCGGGCAGGAAGCGCTCAGTGCGGCGCTCGGCACCGCGCTGAAAAAAGGCGACATCTTTGCCCCGCTCATCCGCGACATGGCGGGCCGGCTTGCGTTTGGGGAATCGGTGCTCGACGCCACGCGGACCTACCTCGGCTCGCGCCTCGGCCCGATGCGTGGTCGCGATGGAAACATCCACCGCGGCCAGCCCGAGAAGGGTTATTACGCGATGATTTCGCACCTCGGCGCGATGGTCGCCACGGTTGCCGGAGGTCTTTTTGCGCGCAGGCTGAAAGGTGAAACGGGAGTGGTCGGCGCGACGTGTGTGGGCGATGGAGCGACTTCCACCGGGAGCTTTCACGAAGGGCTGAATATGGCGGCCGTGGAAAAGCTGCCGCTCGTCGTGGTCGTCGCGAATAATCAATACGCCTACTCCACGCCAAACTCCCGCCAGTATGCATGCGAAGACCTCGTGCAGCGCGCAGCCGGCTACGGCGTACCGGGCTACAAAATCGATGGGACGGACCCGACCGCATGCATCGAAGTCGTGCATGAAGCCGTGGCCCGAGCCCGCGCCGGCGAGGGGCCTCAGATGGTCGTGGCGGATCTCCTCCGACTCGTCGGCCACGGGGAGCACGATGATTTCCACTACGTGAATCACGCGCTGAAAGTCTCGCCCGTGGGCCGCGATTGTCTGGATGTAGCGCGCGCGCAGATCACCGAAGCGGGCTGGGCTACGGCTACCGAGCTGAACTCCATGCGAGTGAAAGCCTCCGTGGAAGTGGAGTTGGCTTGCGGCCAAGCGCTCCGCGATCCCCTCCCCGATCCGGGACAGGAAGACTGGTGCGCGCTTTCCACGCGCAGTCTCAGCGAAGGCAGCGAACACTGATTTTTTTCTCCAATATCGTGACCCAAAAGCTCGCCACCAATACCAAGCCCGCTGCTTCGATCACCTACCTCGAAGCGATCCGCGCGGCGCAGCAAAAGCTCCTCGCCGACGATCCTCGCGTCTTCATCTACGGGCAGGACATCGGGGATTTTGGCGGCGCTTTTAAGTCCACGAAAGGGCTGGCGAAGGAGTTCCCTGG
>JAYSTZ010000125.1:0-1957 GCA_043719365.1 Verrucomicrobiaceae bacterium
GGAACGCCGGACATGATCATCGCGAGCCGGTCGAGACCGAAGCCGAAGGCGAAGCCGGTGTATTTTTCCGGGTCGAAGGCGGTGTCGCCGCGCTTCGAGTTCACGGCGTCGAAGACGGCGGGATCGACCATGCCGCAGCCGGCGATTTCGAGCCAGCGATCGGTCGCGCCGAGAGCGCGCGTTTTGATATCCACCTCGAAGCTCGGCTCGGTGAACGGGAAAAAGTGCGGACGAAAACGGAACTGCGCGTCTTTGCCGAACAGCTCGCGGAAGAAAAATTCGAGCGTGCCTTTGAGGTCGGCGACGCTGACGCCTTCATCGACGTAGAGCCCTTCCATCTGGGTGAACTGCGCGAGGTGCGTGGCGTCGATTTCGTCACGGCGATACGCGGCTCCAGGCGCGATGATGCGGATCGGGGGCGCGTCTTTTTCCATGGTGCGAATTTGCACGGTGCTCGTGTGCGTGCGCAGGAGGCGTCCGTCGGAAAAATAAAACGTGTCCTGCTCGTTGCGCGCGGGGTGATCGGCGGGCGTATTCAGCGCGTCGAAGCAATGCCACTCGGTCTCAATGTCCGGCCCGTCGGCAAGCGCGAAGCCCATGCGCCGGAAGATGGCGATCGTGCGGTCGAGGAGTTGCGTGATGGGATGCAGCGTGCCGGGACGCGGCGCGGTGCCGGGCAGGGTGACATCGACATTGGCGAAAGCGGCGGCGTCCGCACTGGCGGCGAGGGCGGCTTTGCGTTCGTCGAGCGCGGCGGTGACGGCGTTGCGCACGTCGTTGAGGAGTTTGCCGAGGCGCGGTTTGTCGTCCTTCGACACGTCTTTCATGCCTTTGCTGATCGCGGTGAGCTCGCCGGCTTGCCCGAGGAATTTGATGCGCGCGTGTTCGACGGCGGTTTCATCGGAAGCGGCGGCGAGGGCGGCGAGAGCTTCGGTGCGGAGTTGTTCTAATTGGGAATCCATTTCAACGAGTTTGGGAAGGTGACGACGAAGGATGCAAAGAACGCAAAGTCGGAAGAAACCAAGCCGCTTTTTTCTTCGCGTCCTTCGTCGTCATAAAAACAAAACAGCCTCGGACACGCAGAGCGCATCCGAGGCTGGTGAAAATGTTGGCGTCGTGAGACTACGCAGCCTTCTTGTTCTTGGCCTCGAGCGCGGCTTTCGCCTGATCGAAGATGACCTTAAACGCGGCCTCATCGGTGATGGCGAGATCGGAGAGGATCTTGCGATCGACCTGAATGTTGGCGGCTTTGATGCCTTCCATGAAGCGGCTGTAGGTGAGGCCGAGCGCGCGGGCGGCGGCGTTGATACGCTGCTGCCAGAGCATTCGGAAATTGCGTTTCCGCGTCTTGCGGTCGCGATAGGCCCAAGTTTCGGCCTTCATCACGGCATTCTTGGCGTAACGGAACAGTTTGGAACGACGACCGCGAAAGCCCGAGGCTTTGTCGATGATCTTCTTGCGGCGAGCCCGACTGGCGGGCGAATTAGTGGCGCGTGGCATGTGTTATTTTTTCTTTCATCGAGCTGTTCGTGTGGGTGAATGATCCGGCGCCTCGCTCGGTGAAATGTCCCGATTAACTCGGGACAGGCGGGCGGATCGTGGCCATAAGGCTCTTAGGCAAACGGCATGAGCTCTCTCATACGCGGGACCATGGTCTTATCGACCTGTCCGTCTTTGCCCAGCTTGCGCTTCCGCTTCGAGCTTTTGCTCGATGCGAGGTGACGCAAGCCGGCTTTCCGACGCATGATTTTGCCTGTACCGGTGATTTTGAACCGTTTGGCCGCAGATTTCTTCGTCTTGCGACGTGCGATGGACTTTGGCATTGGGAGCGCGGAAGGTAGCGGGCGAAATGGGGGCGGCAAGCTCTTTTTAAAAGCGATTTCGAGTCGGGAAAATTTCAAGGACTGGGCGGTAAATTCCAGACGAATTTCTAACTCAGATTCCAATTTCATGCCCG